>CAWUXP010000336.1:0-12043 GCA_963926495.1 Candidatus Ilumatobacter herschelensis | reverse complement strand
AGTGTGACGACCAAAGTGCGACGCGCAGGGGCCGAGTGATGGTCGCAGATAGTTTGCTGCGGTGACATTGGCTCCTGAGCGAGGAGAACTCGACGCGACAGATTCGCGGGCGCTTGCGTCTGTTGCTGTGCAATTCTTCGTGAACGGGGCGGTCTTTGCTTCTTTTGTTCCTCGGCTTCCCGAAATTCGCGATCGGCTTGGCCTGAGCCTCGACGAACTCGGGGTGATGTTGACGATTGGCGCATTCATTGGACTTGTTGCGAGCATGGCGTCGCCAGCGATCATCCATCGATTGGGAACGCGCCGAGCACTGATCTCGCTCGTGATGTTCATGCTTGTCGGACTCGTCGTCGTTGGGTTTGCGTCGACTCCCGTCATCTTCCTCATCGGGTTCTCAGCGATTCTGATGGCCGACGGCGTCGTCGACGTGGCAATGAACCTGCAGGGCTCGTGGCTGAGTGCCCGGCGGCACGCCCCGGTGATGAATCGTCTCCATGGTCTCTGGAGCCTCGGCACGGTTGCCGGCGGCCTCGTCGCAGCGCAAGCGGCTGCGTCGGGTGTCTCGCTCAGAACACAGCTCGTCACTGTCGCCGCCGTACTCGCTGCTGCGCTGGTCTTTGTTGGTCGCGGGCTGTTGCAGGTCGACGAAGGTGGCAACGAACCCGACGCCGTCGATGGTGTCGTCCTGAAGCGCACGCGGGCCCGTTGGATCATGCTCATCGTCTTGGCGCTCTCTGGCGGTTTCGCACTCACCGTCGAGTTGGTGTCGAGCGACTGGGCGGCGTTCCGACTGAGCGAAGACTTCGACACCTCCCTCGGCCTTGCTGGCCTCGGATTCGTTGCCTTCACTGTCGGAATGACGATCGGGCGACTCTTCGGTGACGCCATGCTGGTCCGCCTCGGCGATGCGTTGCTGTTCCGCGGTGCCATCGTGGTGTCGGGCATCGGCCTCGGCGTGGCCGCCTTTGCGCCGCATGAACTGCTCGTGCTCGTCGGCTACTTGATCGCCGGTGTCGGTATTTCCGTGTTCTTCCCGAAGCTGTATGACGACGCGGCAAAGTTTCCCGGGCGGCGTGGTGCGGCGCTCACCTGGCTGCGTTCAGGTTCGAGCCTGATGTCGTTGGTGATCCCGACAGCAGTCGGTGTCTTGGCCGCGTCGCGGCTCTCGGTCGGCGCTGCTACCGCAATCGTCACGCTGCCCTGCATCGCCGGCTTCCTGCTGCTCACCTTCCGGCGGCCGGCCACCTGACAGCCTGCCGTCAGCGGCGATACAGCTCGAACGCACTCCGACCCGTGGCAGCGTGCGACATCGGGCTCATCGGCCGATTGACACGTTGAATTCGGGCCGCTGTGACCGACGTTCGAGATGTCCTCGTTGGGACGACTCATCCGCGTTGCACCTCATCAGGGGGGTTGAGGTGCGCCGTACTGGTTGGATGCATTGGAACACTGTGCGAAAAAGATTGCAGTGGGCTGCCACCTGCTTAACCTCGGGGACCTAGCATCTCCAGATGCGCGTACATCTCGACGTCGAAAAATGCCAGGGTCACAACCGTTGTTATGCGTTAGCCCCTGAACTGTTCGACGTCGACGACTACGGCCAGGCAGTGTTACTCGGCGACGGATCGGTCACCCCTGATCTCGAAGACAAGGCTCGCCTTGCCGCCCTGAACTGCCCCGAATACGCCATCACGATCACCGATTCCTGAGAGCGCTGGAGCATCATGACTGACACGATCGAACCCACCATTGCCGAGCCACTCGCGCTGTCTGACAGCCCCGAGAACGCAATTGCCTGGGAACGCGTTCCCTACAACGCCGACGACTACGGCCCGGTGAGTGATTTCGCCACCGACTTTGATCACGCCGACAAGGCGTACAACGCGAATGCACCCGAGGTCTGGAAAGAGCTCCGCGACAGCGGTTGCCCTGTCGCCCACTCCGATCGGTACGGCGGCATGTGGACGCCGATCACACACGAGGCCGTCCACGATGTTGCGTACGACACCGAGAACTTCACCAGCCGCAGCGTCGTGGTCAGCCACGCTCGCCCCGGCGATGCAGCCATCCCTGCACCGATCGGTGTTGTTCCGCCGATCTCCAGCGATCCGCCGTTCCACAACTTGGCCCGTCGCCTGCTGCTGCCGCCGTTCGCGCCGAAGCAGATTGAACCGTGGGAAGACGAAATCCGTGCGTTGTGCACCCGGCTCCTCGACGAGATGGGTGACATCACGCCTGGCGACACGGTCGTCGATGCTGCCATCCAGTACGCCCAGCACATCCCGGTCAACGTGATTGGCCGCATGCTCGGCTTCCCTGAGGCCGACGAAGCACTGTTCCGTGAGTTTGTCCACAACACTCTCGAGACAATCAATGCCCCGACAGCCGACCGTCAAGAGAACTTCCAGAAGCTCGACGCGTATCTCGACGCCCAGGTGCAGGATCACATCGACAATCCGCGAGAAGATCTCACGGACTATCTCTTGAACGTCGAACTCGGCGGCGAGAAGCTCAGCCAAGAACATGTCCGTGGATCCATCGTCCTGCTGCTCATCGCGGGTATCGACACCACCTGGTCGGCAATTGGGTCATCGCTCTGGCACCTTGCACAGACTCCTGCTGACCTGGAACGTTTGCACGACGAGCCCGAGGTCATGACCTTTGCGCTCGAAGAGTTCCTTCGGGCCTATGCGCCGGTCACGATGGCCCGCATGGTTGCCAAGGACGTCGACTTCCACGGTTGTCCAATGAAGAAGGACGATTGGGTGCTGCTGCCCTTCCCGGCAGCCAACCGCGACCCTCGCGTGTTCGAAGATGCTGATCAGTTCATTATCGATCGCGAGTCCAATCGTCACGCTGCGTTCGGTCTTGGTATCCACCGCTGCTTGGGCTCGAACCTCGCTCGCCTCGAATTGAAGGTCGCACTCGAAGAGTTCGTGAAGCGTTTCCCGAAGTTCGAATTGGCTGGCGACGTCAGCTGGAGCGTCGGCCAGATCCGCGGCCCGCGCGTGCTGCCGGTCCGGATTCTCGAAACCGCCTGAGCAACGAACGGGTGCTTTAGGCGAACGTCGAGCCGACCGAAGCCGCAGCGCACGCACAGCCGATCGTCAGCGCCGCATAGCAAGCGCCCCATCGCCACCCGAGCGAACGTGCCTCGAGCGCGAACGACGAGTAAGTCGTGAGCGCACCACAGAACCCGACACCGATCACGGTGATCGTCGACGCCGAGAGATCGGCTGTGCTCACGTACCCCAACACCGCCGCGCCCGCCGTGTTGGCAACGAGCAGGGCCTGCCAACTGCAGACGGTGAGGCCGATCAGCAAGCGCAGAACGGCACCGAGTGCTGCCGCCAGGACGAATACGACCGGCGTCACGACGGTCCTCGCAATATGACGGTGACGATCCCCGCGCCTGCGACGACCGTTGTGATTCCGTAGCCGAATGCCAGGCCCGACCGGCCGGCGTCCACCAAGGCGTTCAACTCGACGGCGAACGATGACATCGTCGTGAAACCCCCGAGCAGGCCCGTAACGATGAAGTCCCATTGCTGCGAGCCGCGTTCGATATATCGGGCAGCGATACCGATCATCATGCAGCCAAAGATGTTGACGCACAGTGTCGACCACGGCCAGGCCGCTGGCTCGGCCGTGAGTACCGTTCCGACGAGCCAGCGCGCCGTCGCCCCAATTGCGCCGCCCGTTGCGACCAGCGCGACCGCGATCGGAAGGAGCCGGCCCGAAACTTGGGCCGGTGCCGGGAACAGTTGCATGCGCACTTCGTAGCAGACGACTTTGGAACCACGCGACTTCACTGACGTTGCCCGCCACATTGAACGCAGCACAGCGCATTCACACCTGACTCTCACCCAGACCCGCAAGACTGCACGCGTGGCCAGCGGACCGAACCAACACGTCCTCATCGCGGAGGACGATCGTGCGGTGCGTGAAGCGCTCGTTCGAGCACTCGAACTCGAGGGGTATCGCGTCACCGCGACGACAAACGGTGCCGAGTGTCTCGATGCCGTTCGAACGAGCGAACCCGACATCTTGCTCCTCGATGTCTCGATGCCGATGGTCGATGGACTCACCGTCTGCCGCGTCGTGCGATCCGAAGAGAACCGGTTGCCTATTCTGATGCTCACGGCGCGCACTGAGACGTCCGACCGCGTGGCCGGCCTCGACGTCGGCGCCGACGACTATCTGCCGAAGCCGTACGACCTCGACGAACTGTTGGCTCGGCTCCGTGCGCTGGTTCGGCGCGCTGACTACAGCACCGCCGAGACTGCAGCGCCGCTGACACTTGGCGATCTGCGGCTCGACCCGGCGGCACGTCGCGTGTTTCGCGGCGACCGGGAACTCGTGATGTCCAAGACCGAGTTCGACCTGCTCGAACTGCTGGTGCAGAACCAGGGAATCGTGCTGGACCACACCACGATTTACGAGCGCATCTGGCACTACGACTTCGGGCCGGATTCGAAGAACCTCGCTGTCTACATCGGCTACCTCCGACGCAAGACCGAGGAGAACGGCGAACAACGACTGGTGCACACCGTGCGCGGCGTGGGATACACGGCGCGTTTGAGTGGCACCTCGTGATGGGCCGACCGCAATGAGGTCGCTGCGCGTCAAGATCGCCGTGGCGATGGCAGTCCTGGGGTTCGTGGCCACGGCGATGGTCGGCGCGGTGAGTTACCGCTCGACGAGCACGCGGCTGGTCGACGAGGTTGACAGATCGATGAAGGAGGCAACGTCGCTGCTGGTGAACATCCGTAGTGGCGACGACCTGGTCGGGATTCCGAGCCGGGGCTTGCTCGGCGTGTACTCGGTGCGGCTGTTGAACCGCAGGGCCGAAGTCGTGAATTCGTCGTTTAAGGAGAACCTCGAATTGACCGCCAAGGCGAAGCGCACCATCGGAGACGACAAGGCCTTCGACGTCGCGACGATCACCTTCGAAGGTGAAAGATTCAGGGTGCACACAGTCGGTGCGGCGCGAGGTGGAATTCAGGTTGCTCGGTCGCTGGGTGAGACCGACCGGGTGCTATCCGACTTGCGGCAGCGGACGACGTTCTTGGTGATCGTGGTGTCGCTGGTGGCAGCTGCGATCGGGTGGCTCCTCGCATCGACTGTCGCCGCCCCGCTCCGCCGGTTGACGCGGGCCGCGGAAGAAGTCGAAGCTTCAGGCAATCTCGACCTGGCGGTGGCCGAACAGCGCGCCGACGAGGTCGGGCGCCTCGGGGCAGCGTTTCAGTCGATGCTCAGTGCGCTCCGACGCTCGCAAACCGAACAGCAGCGCCTGGTGCAAGATGCCGGCCACGAGTTGCGTACCCCGCTGACCAGCCTGCGCACGAACCTCTCGGTCATCCGGCGACACCCGGACATGGGCTCCGAGATGCAGGGACGCATTCTCGATGACCTCGACAGTGAGGTACGAGAACTCACCGATCTGGTCAACGAACTCGTGTCGGTCGCGTCCGGCGAACTCGCCGATCAACCAGCTGAAATCATTGATCTGGGAGCGTTGGCAAGATCGGTGGGAGCGCGAGTCGCTCGTCGCAAGGACCGCGTGGTCGAAGTGGACGTTGCGGCCGCCGGCCTCGTGCTTGCCCCGCCCGCTGGGCTGGAGCGGGCAATCACCAACCTGATCCAGAATGCCGCAAAGTTCGATACGTCGAGCGGACCGATCGAGGTGGTCGTGTGGGGCGGCGATCTCCGTGTGCTCGATCGTGGCCCGGGCATCCCGCAGGAGGACCTCCCCCTGATCTTCGATCGATTCCACCGCGCGGTGACTGCTCGGACGATGCCAGGCTCAGGGCTCGGCCTCGCCATCGTTCGTGAGATCGTTGAGCGGAGTGGTGGCACGGTCAGTGCGCGGCATCGCGACGGCGGCGGTGCCGACGTCGGCTTCGCGTTGCCCGAAGCCTGACGCAGCGTTCTTACCCAATCTTTATCACCCTCTGGACTTGGTCTCACCAGCAGTCGTCATCGTGGTGAACATCCCCCACAAGACGTTCTCGAAAGGAACTCTCCAATGACGAACATGACTGACCCGACAACAGCCCAGCCGAACGGCGGCAATTCGAAGAAGGGTGGCAAATCGAAGATGGGCATCGGCCTCGCCGCTGGCCTCCTGGGTGGCACCGCAGCCGGCCTCGTACTCGGTGTGCCCGGCATGTCCAGCGCTACTGCCGACACCGGCACCGTTGTTACTCCGGCCGCAATCGTTCAGCAGGTCGATGACGCCCCGGTCGACGACGCCCTTGCCGACGACACCGCGGTACGGCCCGGCGAGCGCCTCCGGATCGTGTTGCAGCCTCTCGTTGACGACGGCACCATCAATGCGGCGCAAGCGGACGCAGTGACCGAGCAGTTGATGGAGAACCGCGGCGAGCATGGAGAGCGCGCAGAGCATGGCGAGCGCGCAGAGCATGGCGAGCGCGCAGAGCATGGCGAACGCGGTCAGGGAAAGTTCGGACCCTCCGAAGTCGTGACCGATCTCCTTGGCATCGACGCCGCCACCCTGCGTGCTGAACTGCAGGCTGGTTCGACCCTGGCCGACGTTGCCACCGCCCAGGGCGTGTCTGCGGATGTACTCGTCGACGCCATCGTCGATCAGATGCAAGAGCGGGTTGACGCTGCTGTCGAGGCCGGCAAGATCACGGCTGACCAGGCAGCGGAAAAGCTTGCCGAGGCCGAAGTGCGGGTCACCGCCAAGGTGAACGGTGAAGCCCCCGCCAAGAACTGAGTTTCTGCTCGGCTGATTTCCGCGCTGACGAACATCCGTCACCCGGGTGTTCGTCGGCGCTTGCCGTTTTCGGGCGTAGCGTCGCTTCAGTGATTTGTGTCGACGTATCTGGGGTGGGCATGGCGCAACCCGACAAGGTGCTTTTCAGCGATGTCGACGTGACCATCTCGGTCGGTGATCGTGTTGCGGTTGTCGGGGTCAATGGCTCGGGCAAAACCACGTTGCTCCGCATCATGACCGGAGCACTCAAGCCCGACAGCGGTGTTGTCAGGTTCGGCCGCGGCTCGCGGATCGTCTCACTCGAACAAGATCCAAAGCTGCCCGAAGGCATCGTGCGCGACGTGCTCGGCGACGGCTGGGAAGTTCAGGCTGCGGCAACTTCGCTCGGTGTGCTGCCGCTCTTCGATCGGCGGACCGACGAGCTCTCCGGCGGGCAGGCCAAGCGTGTTGCTCTGGCCAAGGTGCTGGCTGACGACCAGCAGGGTGCATTCGACATGGTCGTGCTCGACGAACCGACTAACCACCTCGACCTTGAAGCCATCGAATGGCTCGAGGCACGTCTCGTCGCGATGAAGGCGGCACTCGTCCTTGTCACGCACGACCGTCATGCCCTTGACCGGCTGACCAGTGCCGTCGGCCCGAGTCGTGTCGTCGAACTGGACAACGGACGTTCGCACATCCACCAGGCTGCGGCTGGCACCAGCGCATACGCAACGTACCTCGATGCCCGTGCCGACCGGATCGACCGCGAGGCGTCCGAGGAATCGACTCGCAAGATCCTCGCTCGCAAAGAACTCGCCTGGCTGCGGCGCGGCGCTCCGGCCCGTTCGACCAAGCCGAAGGCGCGGCTCCGGAGCGCTCACGAGATTATTGCCGGTGGCCCTGCCGCTGCTGGGGTGCGCGGAAACGACCTCGAACTCGGTGCCGGAACGACCCGCCTCGGCAACCAGGTGATCGAACTCACCGGTGTCACGCAACGGTTCGGTGATCACACGGTCTTCTCTGATGTCGATTTGCTGATCGAGCCTGGCGCACGGTTGGCTGTTGTCGGGCCGAACGGCTCGGGGAAAACGACGCTGCTCGACATCATTGCGGGACGCAAAGATCCGGTGGCTGGCGTGGTCGACCGCGGTCAGACCGTGGTGGTTGGTTACGCCGATCAGCACTCCAGCGCACTTGACCCGGACGCCATCGTGCGCAAGGTTGTCGCGGGCCCGTATCGAGAGCCGGATCACGAAGATAAGGCGCTGCTTGAGAAATTCTGGTTCGACTCGACTGCCCAGTTCGCTCCCACGCGGATGTTGTCGGGCGGGGAGCGCCGACGACTGCAGCTCGTCATGGTGCTTGCGACCAAGCCGAACTTGTTGATTCTCGACGAGCCGACCAACGACCTCGATCTCGATACGCTTCGCTCGCTCGAAGCATTCCTCGATGACTGGCCTGGAGCGCTCGTCACGTCGAGCCACGATCGTGCGTTCCTCGATCGCGTCGCCGACCATGTGCTGGCGATCGACGAGTTCGGCGTCATGCAGCGCGTTCCCGGCGGTGTCAGCGGCTGGCTTGCGGAGCGAGCGGCATTGACTGGCAAGAAGCCGACCGGTAAGAAGTCTGGTAAGCAGTCGACCGGTAAGCAGTCGGCCGGTAAGCAGTCGATCGGCACGAAGTCGGCCGGATCAGCCAAGCCGAAGACGCCAGGTTCGACCTCGGGTGGTGGCAAGCCGAAAGCGGCGCGTACCGGACCGAGTGCATCGACGATTGGTCGTCAGCTTCGAGAAGCCGAGCAAGCAATGGTCAAGACTCAGAAGCGGGTTGACACGTTGGCTGACATGCTCAGCGGCCTGGCCGCCGTCGATGAACTGCTGTCGGTCGGCAACCAGCTCAGCGTGGCGCAGATCGAACTCGACGAACTCGAAGCAACCTGGCTCGAACTCGCCGAACAATCAGAAGGCTGACCCGCCCGCCGCGACCTGTCACACTTTGGTCAGACCAAAGTGTGACGCGTGACGCTCGCTCCGGTCTGTCACGCTGCGGTCTGACCAATGTGGGGCGTTGGTGTGCCCAGTCAGGCGCGCAGCTCGAGATAGTCACGGGCGATTTCGCGGAGTCGATCGCGGCCGAAGCTTGGGTCGTGGCCGCCGTGCACCACGTCGACGGGCAGTTCGAGTAGGCGCCGCATCGTGGCGCAATAGTCGTCGACGTCTGAGCCCGCAAGTTGGTCGAGTAGCGGGCCGTCGTAGACAGCGTCGCCCGAAAACAGCGTCCCGGTCGACGCTTCCCACAGCCCGATCGAACCAGGGGAGTGCCCGGGCAGGTGGAGTACTTCGAAGGATCGGTCGCCGAGATCAATGACGTCGCCCTCGTCGACGGTTCTCGATACGTGCGCCGATTGCTGCCGGAAGCTGTCGAGCGTGACACCGGCGGGTAGCGCCGTGACGAAATACTTGCTGTCGAACTTGTATCCCGCTGCGGTGAGTGCGTCGATGCCGCCCTGGCCCCACGCTTCGATTGGGTCGAGTGAGTTGAGGTCTGGCTGAGCGAGGTCGGCGGCTTCGGCGGCGTGCGCCACGGTGTCATCGAACTCGTGGTGGCCGCCAATGTGGTCGCCGTGACCATGGGTGGCGACTGCGGTGACGGGCTTGTCGATCAGGTCTTCCATTTCATCGACGAGGCTGGCGACGCCCATACCCGTGTCGATGACGAGATCGCGATCGCGCCCAGCAACATGCCAAATGTTGCACCGCATCAACTCGATCACATGCGGCTCCCAGAGCAGCGTGACCCCGTCTGAGATCGTGCGTCGGTCGAACCATCGGTCGGAGATCGGCAGGCTCATCTGGCCAAGGTACTCAAGCCACCGGGTTCGAGCCACGTCAGCATCGGCGCACTTTTGGACCAGCCCCTTTGCTTCGAAGTTTTTGTGTCCATACCAACCGAAACTTCGGCGCAAACGCTGTGGAGCGGGGGGTATCTCTAGAGTGATCAACTGATGAGTGACGAAGAACTGTTCGCCGACATTCCGCATCCGGCCGAATCCCCTGGGGCCGATATCGCAACGGCGGAGGCAGATTCTGACTCGGTGTCCGACCGCGCGACGGACTCCGTTGCTGAGGTCAAGGGCGAGCGCCGATCGAAGGGCCCATCGCCGTTCGCGCAGGGTCTCAACCCCGATCAACTCGATGCTGTTGTGCACGATGAGGGCCCGTTGCTGGTTGTCGCCGGTGCCGGTTCCGGCAAGACACGGGTGCTCACGCATCGCATCGCACACCTCATTCACGAAGGTGTCCACCCGTCGAAGATCTTGGCGATCACATTTACCAATAAGGCTGCTGCCGAGATGCGCGAGCGTGTCGCCGAGCTTGTTGGTCCGGTCGTCAAGACGATGTGGGTGTCGACTTTCCACTCGGCCTGTGTGCGCATCCTGCGCGCGAACGCCGACGTGCTCGGCTACCCGCGCCAGTTCTCGATCTACGACTCGGCTGACGCGAACCGCCTGACCGGCTACGTCATCCGTGACCTCGGCCTTGATGCCAAGCGGTTCACACCGCGTGGGGTCCACCAGATCATCAGCAACTGGAAGAACGAGTTGGTGGCGCCAGCCGAAGCTGCCGCGGCGGCCGAAAATATCTTCGACCGCAAGCACGCCGAGGTCTATGCCGAGTACCAGGCCCGCCTCTTGAAGGCCGGCGCCATGGACTTCGACGACCTGTTGACCAAGACGGTCGAACTTTTTCGCAACCATGGCGAGGTGCTTGAGCACTACCGCGATCGGTTCGCTCACATCCTGGTCGACGAGTATCAGGACACGAACAACGCCCAAAATCAGATGGTGTTGATGCTGGCGCGCGGCCACAACAATGTGTGCGTCGTGGGTGACACCGACCAGAGCGTCTATCGGTTCCGGGGCGCCGACTTTAGGAACATCCTGCAGTTCGAAGCGGCATTCCCCGACGTCACGACGGTGGTGCTCGACCAGAACTACCGCAGCACGCAGACGATCCTCGACGCGGCCAACGCGGTCATCGAGAACAACACGGAGCGCCGGCCGAAAAACCTCTGGACCGACAGCGGGAGCGGCGACAAGATCCAGCGATACCACGGTGAAGACGAAGGTGATGAGGCCAACTGGGTTGCCGGCAACGCAAAGCAACTGCAGGGTGACGCCGAAGCGAACTTCCGCGAGATGGCGGTCCTGTATCGCACCAATGCGCAGAGCCGCGTGATCGAAGAGGCGTTCATGCGTCAGGGCGTCCCGTACAAGGTCGTCGGTGGCACACGCTTCTACGATCGGCGCGAGGTCAAAGACGCAATGGCGTACCTGCGCGTTGTCGTGAACCCGGCCGACGAGGTCAGCCTAAAGCGAGTACTCAACGTGCCCAAGCGCGGTGTCGGCGATGCAAGCGTTGCCAAGCTCGATGCATTCGCGGCATCCGAAGGAATTGGCTTCGCCGAGGCGCTGCGTCGTAACGACGAGGCAGGCGTGACCGGCCCGGCAGTTCGGGGCATCGCCTCGTTCGTCGAACTGCTCGACGGCATGTCGGGTATGGCCATCGACGACCAGTACGGCCCCGCTGACTTGCTGCAACTCGCGCTCGACGGGTCGGGCTACCTCGGTGAACTCGAAGCCTCCGACTCGATCGAAGACCACACCCGGCTCGAGAATCTTGGAGAGCTGATCGGCTCGGCACGCGAGTTCACGGTGATCGCTGAATTTATGGAGCAGGTCGCACTCGTCGCCGACACCGACGACCTGCCCGAGGGCGAAGATGAAGACCTCGTCATCTTGATGACCCTGCACTCGGCTAAGGGGCTCGAATTCCCCGTCGTCTTCATCGTTGGCGTTGAGGAAGGGATCTTCCCGCATATTCGATCACTGAACGAGCCGGTGGAGATGGAAGAGGAACGCCGCCTCGCCTACGTGGGCATCACTCGTGCGATGCAGCGGCTCTACATGAGCCATGCGTGGAGCCGTCAGCTGTTCGGCTCGACGCAGTACAACCCCCCGTCACGGTTTTTCGATGAGATTCCGGTCGACCTGATCGAGTCGACGGGCAACGTCAGCGGTCGATCGAGCTACGGGCGGCAGAGCTATCGCTCGAAGTACGGCTCCGACTACTCCAATAGTAAGAAAGACCAGCACGGTGACGACTCGTCGTACCAGCCATCTGCGTACCGGCGAGGCAACGCCGACGATGAACTTCCCGGTCGCGATATCAACGCCGATGTCCAAAGCGATGCGAAGCAACAGCAGGATGCGCATCGCGATCGGGTTGTCGAAGCTGCGCTGCAGTTCGCCAAGAAACA
>CAWUXP010000335.1:0-7336 GCA_963926495.1 Candidatus Ilumatobacter herschelensis | reverse complement strand
CCCGCGGCACGGGAACGGCTGGGGGTTGGGCCCGACCGGTTCCTCGTCGCTGTGATGGGCGGCTCTCAAGGATCTGGCATCCTCAACGATGTCATGGCGAAATACCTCGCCGACCACGCAGACGACAGCGGGTTGGCCGTCCGCCAGGCTGCTGGAGAAAGATTTATCGGAACAATTGATCAGGTCGGATCTGGCGACGCCGATGCAACCGGTGTCCAGCACCAACTCATCGGGTACGAGCAAGACATGCCGTCGGTCTACGCAGCGGCTGATCTGCTGATCGGCCGCGGGGGAGCGAGCACGGTGCACGAAGTGGCAGTCACTGGCATCCCGGCGATTCTCGTCCCGTGGGCGAATGCGGCCGACGACCATCAGACCGACAATGTGGGTTGGCTCACCGACTCGGACGCCGCAGTGTTGCTGCCTGAATCGGACCTGAGCACGCTCGGCGACGAGATCGAGCGCCTCCGCAGCGACGGCGCCGCGCGCCAACAATTGAGCGACGCGGCCTCCGCGCGCGGCGAGGTTCATCGATCTGGCTCATTGGCAGCGTTGATCGAGCGCGTGGCTCTAACATCTGCTGCATCGTGAACTCGACCGACAATCCGTTCGACCAGACTCCCTTGTCGGCCGTCCCGGCGATGCGGGCACCGGTTGCTCCGCTTGATTTGTCGATCCCGCATCGGCTGCACGTCGTCGGTATCGGCGGCCCCGGGATGAGTGCCATCGGCATTGCCCTGGCAGAAATGGGCCATGACGTTTCGGGCAGCGACCTGCGCGAGCACCCGGTGCTCGAACGCGTTCGCGCGGCGCGTGCCGCGGTGCACGTCGGGCATGACCGCGCGTACGTGCATGGGGTCGACGCCGTCACAGCGTCCACCGCAATCCCCGCCCACAACATCGAACTCGACGAGGCCAGGAACACTGGCGTCACCGTGCTCCGCCGAGCGGGGATGCTGGCGTCGATCTGCGCTCGTGCGAAGTCGTTGGCGGTAGCAGGTACGCACGGCAAGACCACCACGACGTCGATGCTGATGCTGATTTTGGCTCAGGCGGGTCTGCGGCCGAGCTTTATCGTCGGCGGCGATGTAACCGACGTTGGCACCGGCGCACATTGGTCGGGCGGCGAATGGCTGGTGGTCGAAGCCGACGAGAGCGATGGCACCCATCTCGAACTGCCGTTACACGGCTCGATCATCACCAACATCGAGGTCGATCACCTCGACCACTACGGCACCTTCGAGGCCATCGTCGAGAGCTTCGACACCTACCTCGGTCAGATTGTGGGGCCCAAGGTCCTGAACGCTGATGATCCAGTCACCCGCCGACTCGCAGGCGTGCACGGCGGCGTCACGTTCGGCCTCAGCGACGACGCCGACGTGCGTGCAGTCGATGTGCTTGCAACCAACGGATCGTTCACGTTCGGTGTTGAGCGGCGACACGACGACGTCGTGGTTCGCCTCGGCGAGATCAGCCTGCCGATGCGCGGCGTGTATAACGTCAGAAACGCGCTGGCAGCCACCACGATGGCGCTCGAAATCGGCGTCGGCTTTGCGGACATCGCAGAGGCGTTGGCCAAGTTCGGTGGGGTCGCCCGGCGATTCGATGTCCGAGGTGTTGAAGGCGGTGCGACCTTTGTTGATGACTATGCACACTTGCCGACCGAGATCGATTCGGTACTGACCGGGGCACGCGACAGCGGCGACGGGTGGGATCGCATCATCGCGGTGTTCCAACCCAACCGGTTCAACCGCATCTCTGAGATCTGGCGTGACTACGCCGACGCATTCGGCAAGGCCGACATCGTTGTGCTGACCGACATCTACGCATCTGGTACGACACCTATTCCGGGCATCACCGGCAAGTTGATCGTCAACGCCGTGACAGAGGCCAACCCTGGTAAGCGCGTGATCTGGCTTCCGAATCGGAGCGATCTGGTGGACTTTGTAGCACGCGAAGCCATGCGTGGCGATGTCGTGATTTCAATGGGCTGCGGCGACATTGCATCGTTCCCGTCCGAGGTACTTGATGTCCGCCGCGGTTGAGCGTGCGCTCACCGAGCTCGGAGACCTCGCCGAGCGGGACGTACCGATCGGCCCACTGACCACCTACCGCGTCGGTGGGGCGGCTGATGTCTTCGTCAGGCTCCGATCACAGGCTGACCTTGCTCCGCTGGCCAAGGCCGTTGCAGTATCGGGGCTCCCGGTGCTTGTTGTTGGGCGTGGCTCGAACCTGCTCGTTGCCGACTCCGGATTTCATGGCATCGCCGTGTCGGCATCCGCAATCACCGATTCGATCGACATCGATGAATCGTCGGCCACAGTCACGGCGGGCAGCAGCGTCTTGCTGCCGGTGCTGGCTCGACGCACTGCGGCCGTCGGGCTCACCGGGTTTGAGTGGGCTGTCGGCGTTCCTGGTTCAGTCGGCGGCGCAGTGCGAATGAACGCGGGCGGCCACGGCTCCGACATGGCCGCGGTGCTCGTATCTGTGACGATTGCTGATATTTCACATACACGGGGTGACCTGACCAGCGAAGCCGAAGATGGCATCGTTCGGTTAGTGAGTGCAGACGCCTTGGGACTTCGGTTCCGCGGCAGTGGCCTCGTCGCCACCGAAATCGTGCTCGACGCGACGCTGCAATTACAGCAGGGCGATCGGTTAGCGGCTGAGGCCGAACTGAGCGAGATCGTGCAATGGCGTCGGGCCAACCAGCCCGGCGGGCAGAATGCAGGGTCGGTCTTCGTCAATCCGGTGCCCGGCCAAGTCACCTGTGGGGCACTCATCGACGCCGCCGGCCTGCGCGGGATGCGGCGTGGCACGGCCACTGTGTCCGACAAGCACGCCAACTTCATTCAGGCCGACGAAGAGGGCACAGCAAGCGATGTCCGCGACCTCATGCGTTATGTCCGTGCAGAGGTCGAGCGCTCAACCGGCTATCGGCTGCGCAGCGAGATTCGCCTCATCGGTTTCGACGATGAGTTCTGAGTTGGGCATCTGCAGCTGATGTTCAAACGGAACAAGCCTGCCGGCGAGCCCACGCCGGTCAGTGGTCGAATTCGACCCGACGACTCGGTACTTGACGAACTCTCGCGAGCGTTCGATGTCGCTGTGCATGTCGACGACAACGCCGCACTCATCAACGACAACGACAATGACGACGACACGGTGGGGTCAGATTCGGTGTTGTCATCTCTGATCACGCCAGCCTCGGAGGTGGGATTGTCAATTTCCGCAGCGCTCGGCCTCGACATCAGCACCGATCCAACCGCCGAAGCCGTGGTCGATCCGCTTGACGCCGTGATCGAGCTCTCCATTGTCACCTCAGATGGCCCGCTGCCAGTTGCCGATGCTGCCGCGGCGACGCCACCGTCAGAGCGTCGAACGATCAAGATCGGCGACGGCTTCGATGGGGCAGGGTTGAATTCCTTGTCGGTTGACGAAGCTCGCGGTCGCCCCGTCAACCTCGATGTTGGCCCGTCGGGCTCATCGATGTCGGCTTCGGCGGTAACTTCGCCATCCGCGAGAGCATTAAGCAGCCGATCAAGAGCGGCATCGGGTGATCGTTCAACGATCGCGATCGGTGGGGGCGATGACCTCCCCGATGCCATGTATCTCGACGGTGGCGACCTGGGCGACGGATCTGCAGGAACCGTTTTTATCGATGACGACGGCATCGGCGACGCAATCGCACCCAAGGACGCCACCCTGCCGGGAATTGAACCGCGTATTAGGCAGCGTCGGATCACCGTCCATCGGGCGATGGGATTACGTCGGCTGAAGTGGGTCGTCGCCGGAGTTGTCGCAGGGCTTGCCGCTCTCGCCGCGTTGACAGTCCTCGGATCAGGCTTGTTCGCCATCGACGACGTCTCGGTCGGCGGCAACGTCTACACCGACAAAAATCGCCTGAATATAGTGATCGACGAACTTAAGGGCACACCTGTCCTTCTTGCCGACACCGAAGCCGCCCAACGCGCGCTGGAGGCCATCCCCTGGGTGGAAACCGCCCGTGTTCGGGCGAAGTGGCCCAGTACCGCAACGATTGAAATTCGTGAACGCACGCCAGTCGCCACGATGCGTGGTGCCGACGGCCGATTCCGAGTACTCGATGATGAAGGCCGAGTGCTCGACGTGATCGAAGGCCAACCGGTGGCGTTCATTCTGCTCGGTGGACCGAACACTCTCGACCTCGCAGCGGGCGAGTTCGCGCCGATTGGACCGGCATCAGCAGCGTCGCTCGTGACCAAACTGACACCCACGATTCGGCCGCGGGTCCAGACAATCGACGTCACCGAAGATGGCGCAGATCTGGTCATCTTCCTCGCTCCGGCCGACGAAGCCGTACAGAACACGCCCATTCGGGTACGATTTGGCTCGGCCCTCGGCGACAGCGATCAGATCGAAAAGCTCGTTCGGCTCGAAAATCAACTCGACGACCTGCCAGCAGGGATGGTGACGGAGATCAACGTGGCGACCAATGAGGTCACCGTGCTGTGACGGTCACCATTCGAACAGCCAAAACCTGGCAAGATGTACCCGACGACGCCTGGCACCCCGATCAACACGATCGGGCTCCAAGCCGGACACATGGAAATGACACACTGATGAACGACATGATTCGCCTGACGAAGCAACTCAAAGGGATCCGCTGATGGCTGGTGCTCCACAGAACTATCTGGCCGTGATCAAGGTCATCGGTGTCGGTGGCGGCGGCGTCAATGCTGTCAACCGCATGATCGATGCTGGTCTGAAGGGCGTTGAGTTCATCGCCGTCAACACGGATGCGCAGGCGCTCCTCATGAGTGACGCCGATGTCAAGCTCGACATTGGTCGGGATCTCACGCGTGGCCTCGGTGCCGGTAGCGACCCCGAAGTGGGCCGCGAGGCGGCCGAAGCGCACAAAGAAGAGATCCAAGAAATGGTGAAGGGCGCCGACATGGTGTTCATCACCGCGGGCGAAGGTGGTGGTACCGGTACCGGTGCGGCTCCTGTCATTGCTGAGCTCGCCCGCGAAGCAGGTGCACTGGCTATTGGTGTCGTCACTCGCCCGTTCTCGTTCGAGGGGCGCAAGCGTGCGGTGCAAGCTGACAATGGTGTCGGTCGTCTGAAGGAGAAGGTCGACACGTTGATCGTCATCCCGAACGATCGCCTCCTCACCGTCGCCAACGACAAGACGAGCGTACTCAACGCCTTCAAAATGGCAGACGAAGTGCTGCTGCAAGGCGTGTCGGGCATCACCAGCCTCATCACGACGCCGGGTCTGATCAACACTGACTTCGCAGACGTCAAGATGATTCTGTCGAACGCCGGTTCTGCCCTCATGGGTATCGGCCAGGCAAGCGGTGACGAACGTGCCGTGTCGGCAGCCAAGGCCGCGATTTCGAGCCCGCTGCTCGAATCGGCGATCGATGGTGCACGCGGAGTGTTGCTCAACATCACCGGCCCGTCGAGCATGGGTCTGTTCGAGATGAACGCTGCCGCGGAGATCATCCACGGCGTTGCGCATCCCGACGCCAACATCATCTTTGGTACGGTCATTGACGACGAGATGGGCGATGAAGTTCGTGTCACCGTCATTGCTGCAGGTTTTGATCGTGTCGAGCATGCCTCGTCAGGTTCGGCGGCAACGCCGTCAAATAGCTCGAGCGATGATCTCGGGTTGCGCACCTCGCCGACTCGAATCACTGAACTCTTTGCTGATAGCCCAGAGGCTGATCCGCTGGACGACGACGACTTCGATGTCCCCTCGTTCCTGAAGTAGTCCGCAGCCGCTATGGCGGTCGACCTGCTTGATTGTTTCGAAGGTTCGTTCAGGCTTCGTGTTGTGGCGACGGAACGCATCGACGGCGACATGCACCCTGCGCGGGTGCACCCAGACGTGCTTGATGTTCGGCAAAACACCGTTGCAGGTTCTCGGTGGACAACAGTCGATCAAATTCACGGGCGAACCGTCCACCGCGCATCTACCGCTGATGTGTGGCCGTGTGCTGGCATCGGGGACGTCATTGTCTCGGAACGGACCGGGCGACCCGTTGCCATCTGGGCAGCCGACTGCGCGCCAATCGTGCTGTTCGGCACGACAGGGCTCGTGGTTGGTGCTCATGCAGGCTGGCGAGGTTTGGCAGGAGGCGTGATTGATGCCGCCGTCGATGCGGTTGTCGATGCAGGCGACGTTGTCGCGGTTGCGGTCGTCGGCCCAATCATTCACCCCTGCTGCTACGAGTTCAATGTTGACGACATCGGCCTTGTTGCGAGTGGTGTGCGTTGCACTCCAGCAGAGATTACTGGCCGCACAGCCGCCGGCGAACTGGCGCTCGACGCTCCATCAGCAGTCTGCGCAGCATTGGAGCGGCGAGGCATCGCGGTCGCTGTGGTTGGAGACTGCACTGGCTGCACCGACCGGTGGTTCTCACATCGAGCCCGGAACGAACCGGGTCGACACGCAGTGGTGGCGTGGGCCGAAACCCATGACAGAGTAATGCTGTGAGCTCTTTTACCGCCGCTGACGTCGCGAGCCGCTACGCAGGGGTACGTGCGCGAGTCGACGCAGTAGAGCGGACGTGGACACACACCGTTGAGGTCATGGCGGTGACCAAGGGGTTCTCTGACGCAGCAGTCGCGGCGGCGGCTTCAGCAGCAGGTTGCCGTTCGATTGGCGAGAACTACGCCCAAGATCTGCTCTCCAAGGAAGACGTCATCAAGGCCACCGGCGTCGACGTGCACTTCATTGGCCGCTTGCAGTCGAACAAGGTTCGTCAGCTTGCCCACCTCGTCACCGTCTGGGCCACGATCGACCGAGCATCGCTCGTCGATGAGGTGGCCAAGCGAATACCCGGCGGCAAAATTCTGCTCCAGGTGAACGCAACAGATGAGGAGCAGAAAGGTGGATGCCTGCCGACCGACGTGCCGGTGCTACTCGAGCATGCCCGTGCCATCGGCCTCGACGTTCGCGGGCTGATGACTGTTGGGCCGACCGAAGGCTCCCCGGAGGCCACGCGTAAGGCATTTCAGACGGTTCGTGGACTCGTTGACGAGTACGGTCTGGAAGTGTGTTCGATGGGAATGTCCGGCGACCTCGACATTGCGATCGAATGCGGTTCGACCGAAGTTCGCGTCGGGAGTGCGCTTTTCGGACAACGCCCAGCACGATGATCTTGAAATCCATCTCGACGTGTCCGCGTTCTGAAGCGGTGTGTGGGCTAACCTCCGAGCGAGCAGGAGGATTGCATGCCCATCTGGAAACGGACCATGGACTACCTGGGTCTCGGTCCTGACGACACATACGACGATTACGACGATTACGACGAGCCGGAGCCACCGCCGCGACAACGCGGCCCAC
>CAWUXP010000334.1:0-9992 GCA_963926495.1 Candidatus Ilumatobacter herschelensis | reverse complement strand
CACGACCCGATGTCGAATGCAAATGTTGTTCCGTACGCAGAGCTGCACTGTCATTCAAATTTCTCGTTTCTCGATGGTGCTTCTCATCCGGAAGAACTCGCCACCGAGGCAGCTCGGCTCGGGCTCACAGCGTTGGCACTCACCGATCACAACGGGTTCTACGGGGTGGTGCGATTTGCCGAGGCGGCCAAGGCGGTCGGCTTGCTCACCGTGTTCGGCGCCGAGATCACCCTGACCGACGGCCTGCTTCCTGGCTTACGAGTGGCGCGCAGCGAACCAGACACCGACCGCCAGGTGGGCACAGGTCGTGTCCCTGATTCGCATGCGCCCGACCCCGCAGGAACCCACCTTCTGGTGCTGGCTGACGGAGTTGAGGGATACGGCAAGCTTTCGCGGGCGTTGAGCCTCGGGCACTTGGCCGGTGAGAAGGGCGCACCGCAGTTTGCTTTTGCCGACCTGGTCGAGACGTTGGCCGGCCACGTCTGGGTCCTGACCGGCTGCCGCAAGGGCGGGGTGCCAGCAGCTTTGTCGAGCGGTCAGCCCGAGGCAGCGCGGCGCGAACTCGATCAATTGATCGAGGGGTTCGGACAGGACCGTGTACTGGTTGAACTGTGGGATCACGGTGACCCACTTGACTCGGCCCGCAACGATGCGCTGTACGAACTCGCCCAGCAGGCGGGGGTCGGTTGCGTGGCAACCAATAACGTTCACTATGCGACACCCGCACAACGCAAGCTGGCCACTGCCCTGGCAGCGGTCAGGTCACGGCGCAGCCTGGCCGCCGTCGACGCCTGGCTACCGGGCTCGGCAGGAGCGCATCTGCGATCAGGTGCCGAGCAGCAGGCTCGCTTCGAGCGGTATCCGGGCGCGGTCGAGCGGGCAGCTGAAGTTGGCCGGGCAGCGGCGTTCGACCTGGCGCTCGTGGCGCCGAAGCTGCCGCCGTTCCCATGCCCTGATGGCGACGGCGACCAGCCGCTCACCGAGATGCAGTACCTCCGCCAGGTCGTCGAAGCAGGTGGCACGAAGCGCTACGGTATTCGGCCGACCGGTGAGGCCGAAGATCTGTCGTTACGAGCCAGGGCCTGGCAGACCATCGATCGTGAGCTGGCGCTTATCGACCAGCTCGACTTTGCCGGCTATTTCCTCGTGGTCTGGGATCTCGTCGAATTCTGCCGCCGCTCCGACATCTACTGCCAGGGGCGGGGGAGCGCAGCGAACTCGGCGGTCTGTTACGCCATTGGGGTGACGGCGGCTGATGCCGTGTCGCTCGGCCTGCTGTTCGAACGTTTCCTGTCACCCGAGCGGGACGGACCACCCGACATCGACATCGACATCGAGTCCGACCGCCGCGAGGAAGTCATCCAGTACGTCTATGAACGCTACGGACGACATCACACCGCACAGGTCGCCAACGTGATCACCTACCGGGCGCGTTCGGCGGTGCGCGACATGGCCAAAGCGCTCGGCTACGAACCCGGCCAGCAAGACGCCTGGTCGAAACAGGTCGACGGGTGGGGCGGAGTCGCGGTGACGATGGAGCAGCAGGACTGCACCATTCCGAAGGCGGTCCTCGAGTTGGCGCTCGAAGTCGAAGACGCGCCGCGCCACCTCGGTATTCACTCGGGCGGCATGGTGATTGCCGACCGGCCGGTGATTCAGGTGTGCCCCGTCGAGTGGGGTCGGATGGACAGGCGGTCGGTGCTGCAGTGGGACAAAGACGACTGTGCCGCATCGGGTCTCGTGAAGTTCGACCTGCTCGGTCTCGGCATGCTTTCGGCGCTGCATTACGCCGTCGACCTGGTGCGTGCCCACCGGGGCTACGAGATCGACATCGCCACCATCCCGCAGGATGACGACGTGTACGCGATGCTGTGCCGCGCCGACACAGTCGGTGTGTTCCAGATCGAGTCACGCGCCCAGATGGCTACCTTGCCACGCCTCAAGCCGCGCCGGTTCTATGACCTCGTGGTCGAGGTGGCACTCATCCGGCCAGGCCCGATCCAGGGCGGTTCAGTGCACCCGTACATTCGGCGCCGCAACGGCCAGGAGCAGGTGACCTATCTGCATCCGTTGCTCGAGAATTCGTTAGGCAAGACCCTCGGGATTCCGCTCTTCCAAGAACAGTTGATGCAGATGGCCATCGACGTTGCTGGCTTCACTCCGGCCGAGTCCGACGAGCTGCGCCAGGCCATGGGCTCGAAACGATCGGCCCGGCGGATGGAGCAGCTCAAGCAGCGGCTCTACGCCGGGATGGAAACCAACGGCATCGTCGGAGATGTGGCCGACGAGCTGTATCTGAAGATGAAGGCATTCGCGAACTACGGGTTCCCCGAGTCGCACTCGGTCAGCTTTGCGTACCTCGTTTACGCCTCGTCGTGGATCAAGTACCACGAGCCGGCGGCGTTTTGTGCGGCGCTCCTCAACGCCCAGCCAATGGGGTTCTGGTCGCCACACACACTGGTTCGCGATGCCCGTCGACACGGTGTGGTGGTTCACACGCCCGACCTCAATGCGTCGCTGGCCGGCGCCACCTTGGAGCACTGCCCGCCGAATGTTGACGGTGCGGGAGCGTCGGAGGGTGGTGTGGCAGTCAGGCTCGGCCTCGGTTCGGTGCGCGGCATTGGCAGCAAACTGGCCAAACAGATCGAGACGGTGCGTAAAGAGGGCGGCTTGTTCACCGATACTGAAGACCTCGTGCGCCGGGTTCCTGACCTGCAGCTCCCGCAGCTCGAAGCGCTGGCCACCGCCGGTGTGTTCACCGAGTGCTTTGCTCTCGACCGCCGCGAAGCGATATGGACGGTTGGTGCCACGGTCCAGTCGCGGCCTGGTCGGCTGGAAGGCATCATCACCGGTGATGGAGCGCCGCGGTTGCCAGGGATGACTCCAGTAGAAGAAGCTGTTGCAGATCTGTGGGCTACCGGCGTGTCGCCCAATGGGCACCCCACACAGTTTGTACGCAAGGAACTTGATGCGATCGGTGTGCTGACAGCGGTGCAGTTGTGGGATGCAGAACCCGGCACAGTGGTCCATGTTGCCGGAGTGGTGACGCATCGCCAGCGACCGCAAACAGCGCAGGGGGTGACCTTCCTCAACCTTGAAGATGAGACCGGGTTGATCAACGTGGTGGTGTCGAAGGGATGCTGGCACCGGTTCCGCAAGGTGGCTCGCGAGGCCCCCGCAATGGTGATCCGTGGCCGGCTCGAGCGGGCCGAAGGTGTGATCAACGTCGTAGCTGAACGGCTCGATCCGTTGCCGATGGCGGGCAAGACACAGAGCCGCGATTTCCGCTAAGAGCCTGGGAGATGACGTTTCGGCCGGCATTCCGTTGGGTACCGTTTAGCAATGTCCGATCCCCGTCTGCCTGATCCCGAACTCGATCCCACAACCGTGCAACCAACGGTGTCACCAGCCTGGCAGGGTGCAGCACACACACCGGCGGCTGGACAGCCGACGTTTCCGCCCGGAGCTGTGCAGGCAGAATTAGACGACTACGGATTGTCGCCCGAACGCAGTGGCCCGAGTGCTGCTGCAATTACCTCAATCATCCTGGTTCTCCTCCTGGTGGTTGGCGCGATCGTCTTTTTCGTCACTCGGAGCGACGACAGCGGTGAGACCGTCATCACCGACAACACTGCGGCGATCACGCTCACCATTCAGCGCATCGCACCGAACTCCAGCCCGATTCCAGCGTCGATTATCGCTGAGATCGCTGGCCCCGTCGGCGCGCCCGAGGCCTTCATCTGGCTGGCGCCCGCCAACGCCATCGCACCGGCTGCGGCCACAGCAGTAACCAACGACAAGGGCGAGGTCGTGTTCCAATGGGCGCCGCTCGATCGAATCGATCAGTCGTCGGAATGGCGATCAAACGTCGTGCTGCAGGAAGAACTGCGGCCCAACGAGACGCTCGCTGCCGTCAGGTATGCGTGCGCCCTGAGCCGTCCGGATCCACTTGGTGATGGCGAGACGACGTCGAATATCTCGGTGGCTGCCGAAATCGAAACCGCGCCGCTGACCCAAGCCCGTGGCGTGTCGTATCGCTTCCCCGGCCACGACTTCCTGCCGGGCGACCGTGTTCGCTGCGAGATCGTCGCAGGTGAATTGAATGTCGAGCCGACGACCACACTCGCTCCGGAGACGACACTCGATTCCACGACCACGGTCGTTCCCGAAACGACGGTGGTGTCGACGACGGTCCCGGTAATTACAGGACCTGCTCCAGTCACCACCGCGGCCCCGGCAACAACGCAGGCGCCGGCCACGACGGCGGCCCCGACTACGACCCAAGCCCCCTTCACCAATGCACTGACGACCCTCGACGCTCGTATTGACCTGTCGACTTTCCGCAATCTGATCGACCGTGCCGATCTGCGTGAGCAACTCAGCCGTGACGATGTACGGATCACTCTGATGGTGCCGGACAATGATGCAATCGCTGCCTTCCTCGCTGAAGACGGAGCACCGGATCTGAACGATGCGGCCGAAGCAAGAACCTTTGTACTCTCGCACGTCTTCGTCGGTGACATCCTTGAGTCGAGAGATATCGCTGCTCGTCGTGAGTTGCAGTTTGAAGAAGGCCCTGCTCGGGCCGTTGATGTCACTGTCTCACCGATCACGGTCGGTGGAGCCCCAGTGATTTCCGTCGATGACCTCACCGATCTCGCAGTGGTACACACACTCGGATCAGCCTTCGTCGCTACCGAGTAGAAAGGTCGGTGATATTCGAGATCACCCGCACGACTATCGCTTTGTGGGCTGTGCCGTATCGGTATCGAGGTGAACGTTGCCTGGCATGGCCCTACCGGATTGGATCGGGGTGCATCCCAAGGTGCAGATCGGTGGCATCACCGGGGTCTGGAACATATGGGTTCGCCAGCGCGACGGCTTCGTTCAAGGCGGTGCCGAGGCCTGGTTCGCGCGACGGAATCACTCGGCCGTCTTCCCATTGGATCGGTGTCGTCAGCAGTTCGGCGTGGAAGCCGGTCCAGTCTTGGATGCCTTCGATCATCAAGAGGTTGGGGAGCGTCACTGCGAGTTGGATGTTGGCCGCCCCGAGGATCGGGCCGGAGTAGAGATGCGGTGCGATCTGGCAGCCGGACGCTTCGGCGACCGCAGCGATCTTCTTCGCCGCGAGGATGCCACCGCATCGCCCAAGATTGGGCTGCCAGATCGCTGCAGCCTGATGTCGAGCGAGTGCAGCGAACTCGGAGATCGTGGTGAGTCGCTCGCCTGTTGCCACCGGGATGGTTGTCTGTCGAGCAACGCGAGCCATCTCTTCAGGGGCGTCGGCGACGGTCGGCTCTTCGAACCACAGTGGATCGAACTGCTCGAGCTGGCGGGCCAGACGGATTGCTCCGGCTGCAGTGAACTGGCCGTGCGTGCCGAACAACAGGTCAGCTCGATCGCCGACGGCCTCACGAATCGCTCCAGTGATAGCTACCGATCGGCTGAGGTCGTCGAGGCTCGGCATGTGGCCGTCGAATGCGGTGTACGGCCCGGCCGGGTCGAACTTCACCGCATCGAACCCGCGGCGTACCTCGAAGGCTGCCTGGTCGGCGGCTTGCGACGGGTCGCTGTAGACGTCGGGCCGTTCGGCATTGGGGTAGAGGTAGGTGTAGGTGCGCAGTGTGTTGTGAACACGTCCGCCGAGCAGGTCGCTGATCGGCTTGCCGGCGTCCTTGCCGACAATGTCCCAGCAGGCGATCTCGATACCGCTCATGATGCCGACGAGTGTCGGATCGGGGCGCAGGGAATAGCCACTTGAATAGATCTGCCGCCAGAGCAGTTCGATCCGATTCGGGTCGGCATCGACGACCCAGCGCTCGGCGATGTCGTCGACCATTGCCGCCACGGTGTTCGGGCCGACAGTAGCAACATAGATCTCGCCGTAGCCGACCACGCCCGTATCGGTCGTGAGCTTGACGACGATGAAATACTTGCCACCGAAGTGCGGGGGCTTATTTCCGATGATGAACGTGGTGCAGTCAGTGATCTTCACCCCTCCACCCTGCCAGAGATGGTGCGCGATATGAAAGGTGCTCGATGACGCGTCGTCTCTCGGAGTTGGCTTGGCACAGCGATTTCTGCGACGGTCTGCTCCGTGCATGAACCGTTTGAACTGTTGGGACTCGAGCAGGGTGGTAGCGCAACGAGCTTTCGTCTCCCCGTGACCCCGTCGCTGGCCACGCCGTTCGACTTCCTGTACGGCGGCTCTGGCATCGCTGCATCGGTCGAAGCTGCCGAACGCGTGACCGGTCGCCCGCTGATGTGGATCACCACCCAGTTCCTGACCAACGCCGCCACCGGCCAGACCGTTGACATCGATGTCGACGTCGCAGTTGCCGGTCGCGCCACATCGCAGGTGCAGGTCACGGCGCGAGTCGAAGGTTCACTCATGCTGTTATCGACTGGCGCACACACGAGCCGCCCCGATGACGACGTTGAGCAGTTCCACACGATGCCGTCTGTGCCATTGCCTGATGAGTGCAGCGAGATGGTCGAACCGTTCGAACTCGGCGGCCATCGATCCCCGGTGTTCTATGACGCCATGGAGCGCCGGGTTGCTGCCGGCGAGATCATCTTTGATGACACACGCACCCCGCAACGCGGCCTCATTGCCATGTGGTGTCGTCTCCGCCATGAGCCGATCGGCTCGGCTGCCACGCTGGCCTACGTTGCCGACGTCGTGCCGCTGGGTGTGTGCCTGGCGCTCGGCAGACCCCTCGGTGGCACCAGTATCGACAACACGTTGCGGATGGTCCGGACCGACGTCGCAACCGAGTGGGTGCTGCTCGAGATCGTGCCGGACTCGTTCCAACGTTCGATCGGCCACGGGGCGGTGCGCGTGTGGGCCGAGTCAGGTGAACTCCTCGCTGTTGCGCAGCAGACCTGCATCATCCGCACATCACACATGCAGCGCTGAGGCCGACGTGGAGCCTGGCGCTCGACTGATCTCGTCTTCAGGATTCGGTGTCGATGGGGGAGGCGGGGATGCCGTCGTTCACGAGTGAGCGGAGAAGGTCGGGCAGGGCTGCCGGAGCGAACCCGATGTCCGAGCCAGCCATGATCTCGTTGTAGCTCCACCACCTCATCTCGTGGACTCGTTCGGCACGCATCTGCTCCCAGCCGATTCCTGGATTGGCCTCGAAGTGCTGGGTGCGGATGAGGTAGATCTCGCCGCGTTGGCCATCGTAGGTGCCGTCGGCGAACGGAATGATGTGCTCACGAGTCCAGATGTGCGGGCCGATCTCGGGATCGTGCAGCCCCGTCTCCTCGATCAGTTCGCGGCGCAGTGCGGTGACATGGTCTTCGCCTGGGTCAAGGCCGCCACCTGGCAGTGCCCACACCTGACGAGTGGGAAACTCGAACCGAACCATTAAGACGTCGTTTGCTGGCGTCAAGATGACGGCGCGAACGGCCTGGCGGATGCGCAGCGGTGGTTTGTCGGCAGCGACAGGCGGTTCGGCCACCATTAGTCTTTCGGCGAATCGCTGAGACCGTCGTTGAACTCCCTGTAGAGGCCGTACATCGTTTTGCACTCCTCGCAGACAGGGAGCTGCTTCGGGTCGCGCGAGGGAACCCAGATGAAACCGCACAGGGCCTCAACGGGGGTGCCCATGACGCGCGCTTCCAAGACGACGGCGGCGGCGTTCTCACCTCGCTTGACCTTGACGATGTGCGCAGCGGTCGGCTCGGCAGTTTCGGTCTGCTCGTCGGTGAGCAGATCGGTGTCGCGCACCGGCATGGTTTCCAGATCCGTCATGTGTTTAGTGAATCACATTCCGTAGCCAATCGGGTACGGTGATGGTGTGCTCATCACGATTGTCGTCACCGTCGCTGCAGTTGTTGCTGCCGCGGGCGCCGTGATTGCTGGTGAACGTCGCGACGACGAACGGCGTCTGCCGATTCCCGTTCGGGTCAAGCCGCAGCGTCATCTACAGGACTGACGAGCTGCGCTCAAGTGAGCGATCCACTGACACATGACACAGCAGTCCGTGTGCCGGTGACTGCCACCAATGGGGCAGGATCATTGAGATGGCAAGGAATCTGAGCAGGAAGAGCACGGCGTTTTCGTCCCTCAAAATTCCTGATTATCGGCGTCTCTGGTGGGCCGGAACGTTCTCGTTCATGGCTGTCCAGATGCAGTTCCTGCTCCGTGGCATCCTTGCCTGGGACCTGACGGGACGCGACGGAGCGATTGGCCTCATCTACCTCGTGTTCGGTTTCACGATGTTGATTGCGACGCCGCTCGGAGGCGTCGCCGCCGACCGACTGTCGAAGCGAACGGTCATGCTCTGGAGTCAACTCGTCCTCAGTCTCGCCGCTGTCGGCATGGGCGCAGCGGTCGTCGCTGGCGTCGAACAGTTCTGGATGCTCGCCGTTGCCGGGTTCTTGCAGGGCTCGGCATTTGGTTTCTACGGGCCGGCTCGAGTGGCGTTTACCACTGAACTCGTCGGACGCGAGCAGCTGGGTAACGCGATCACTTTGTCGCTGCTGAGCATGAACGGCACCCGAGTGATTGCCCCGTCGTTCGCCGGTGCGCTAGCGGGTGTTGCAATCTTCGGGATCGGGGGTGCCTACATGGTGGCCGGCGGGCTCTCGGTGCTCTCCTTCCTCGCTGTGTTGCGTCTGCCGAAGGTGCCGCCGGCCAGCCGCAATGGATCAACGAACCCGTTCGTCGAAATTTGCGATGGCGTCCGCTACGTCTCTGAACGTAAACATCTCCGACGGCTCCTGATCAGCTCATTTCTCGTCATCATGTTCGGCTTCAACTATGTGGTGTTCATCCCGGCCCTGGTCAAAGACACGTTCGACCTCGACAATGACACTTGGGTCGGCCTGATCAGCTCGGCATCGTCGATTGGTGCGCTCGCGGTCGGATTCTGGCTTGCCAGCCGGGCCGATCAGCCAGGTCGCTGGCGTGTCATGGTGATCACTGGCACCATCTTTGCAACCGGCGTGGTGGCGCTTGCCGTTGCTCCCGATTTTTGGATGGCCGTGGTAGTCGTCGTGGTCATCGGCGGTGGGACGAGCGGCTACCAGACCCTGTCGAACGCTATTGCACTCAGCCTTGCCGAACCTTCCCACCAGGGCCGCGTGCAATCATTGCTGCAGCTCAGCTTTGCTGGTTTTGGGATTGCTGCACTTCCCCTTGGCCTGCTCGCCGAAGTGATTGGTCGACGTCAAGCAATGGTTGTCATGGGGCTCGCAGCCACCGTGGCCATCGTTGTGTATTGGATGCTCGAGGGCAGCGCGGCGGAAACGATCGAGGCCGGGACCCCAGATGAATCAGCGCTTCCGGATGAATCAGCGCTGGCACCGAGCGAGGCACCGCCCGACCAAGTCAGCTACGAGTCGACACGATCTCCGCGGTGATGTTCGCCCTGGCCGAGGCTTCCCATAGCTCACGGCCTGTGGCAGTGGCGTAGATCGAGTCTCGATCGAGGAAGGCCTGCAGCACGTCCGCTCGGCCATCGTTCCACTCGCGATCATCGAGATGGGTGTATTCGTCGCGAACCGCTTTGGCGTACCGGGCGTACTCGGTCTCGTCGGCGCCGAGGATCGCAAGATCGGCGTCGTTCATGACGGCAGCGTCGCTACTCGCCGGGTCGAGGTGGGTCTTGGTGCCTTCGATCAACCCAGCAACAGCGTCGGCACGATCATCAGCCCAACCGAGTGCGATGAGATCGCGACGCGCCAGGCGGGCGCTCGCCCGCTCGTTGGCCGGATGCTGAGGCTCGTAGACGGCGTCGTGATATAGCACAGCCGCGATGATGGCGCCCAGGTCATCTACCTGTTCGTGTTCGGTGAGGGCAGCAATCGAAACGAGTACGGCCTCGACGTGGCCGATCTTGTGGTAGCGGCGTTGCCGCTCGCGGTACCGAATCACCAGGCGGTCGAGGAGGTCGCTTCCGGCGCCGAGGTGTTCGGCCCAGGCGAGCTCGACGGGTGTCGGGGCCGGTCAGCCGCGTCAGTTGCAGTGTCGCGGTTGGCGT
>CAWUXP010000333.1:0-12941 GCA_963926495.1 Candidatus Ilumatobacter herschelensis | reverse complement strand
GTTGATCTCGGTGATGTCGCCGACCAGCCCATCGGTTGCGAGTTGCATCGCATGGCACCAACGTGGGTCGAAGGGTGTCATCCAGGCCTCGGCGAGCAACGTTCCGCTCGAATCGCAGGCGGCCTGCATCGCTCGCGCATCGTCAGCGGATCCGGCGAGTGGCTTTTCGCACAGCACGTGCTTGCCAGCCGCAGCTGCAGCGATGGTCCATGCACGGTGCATGTTGTTGGGCAGCGGCAGATAGATCGCCTCGACGTCGGGGTGGTCGATGACGGCTTGATAATCGGGAACTGCGGCTGCGTCCCAGGGATCGGGCACCGGCCCGCTCATCGATGCGGCTGCGACCAGCGTTGCTTTCGAACTGGCATCGATGGCCGGTAGTACTGCGAGGCGGGCGACCATCGAGCGGGCTCCAAGCACGCCGATGCCCACCGGTTTACTCACAGGTCGAGCTCGATGAGCGTGCCGCCCTCGTTGCCGGAGCGGTGTGCTGCTTCGAGTACTGCCACGACGTCACGTGACTGCTCGGGACGAACGGCGAGATCTTCGCCGAGCAGCAGATGGTCAGCAAGGTTGCTATGGAAGCCCCATCCCGGATCGGGTGCGGGGCGAACGGTCGACGTGATCAAGCCGTGGTCGCCGTCGAAGCGTGCCAGCTGAAGATCGACGGGAGCTTCGGCGTGGTGTGACGTGTGCTCGACGTACCCGCGGCCAGGGACGACCGACTCGGTTCGCAGTGGCCGGTAGTGGCCTTGGAGCGTTGCGTCGGTGCCCTCGATATGGAACTTGGGTCGGCGGATCGCACTGACGTCGCTTTGGCGGAACGTTGCCTCGCGGCCGTCTGCCCACTGCATCCACAGCGACAGTTGATCGACGTTGGTGGTGTCTTGCCAGACGCGTGTATGCGTGGAGCACAGCACTCGGCTCGGAGCGCTGCCGTAGAGCTGGTGGATCCAGTCAACGTGGTGTGAACCCCAGTCGTAGACGGCACCGCCGGAGATGGAGTCTTCGGAGTGCCATGCACGGCAGGGATGCTCGAATCCGCCGACGAAGGTCTCGATGTTGAACACATTGCCGAGATCGCCACGCTCCATGAGCCGGCGGACGGCAAGAAAGTCGGTGTCCCAGCGGCGGCTCTGGTGGACGGTCACGGTGCGGTCGTTGGCTTGTGCAGTTGCGATGACTTCGTCGGCGTCGGCGCGGGTCAGGGCCATCGGCTTTTCCATAACAACGTGCTTGCCAGCGCGCAGGAGTTCGAGTGCCAGCGCGGCGTGGAAGCTCGGCGGAGTGGCGATCACTGCGATGTCGACGTCGGGGTCGGCGGCGAGCGATGTGCCGGAGGCGTGGCCAACAAGATCGGGGAAGTCAACACGAGCTGCGTCGATCCGATCCGCGGAGGTGTCCGCGGCAGCAACGAAGGCGAGGCCGGCAGTTTCGGTGGCAGCCAAGCCGTGCAGATAGCCCATGCCGCCGAACGGCCCGTAACCCACAACGGCAAGGCCGAGCGTTGTCGTCGACGGAACGAAGGTTGGGCGCAAGAGACGGCTGATGAACAGGCCGAGTGTTGTGTGGCGTTGGAGTGCGTCGACGTCAGAGACGCCGGTGCTGACGATCCGACCGGCACCTACGGTGCGGACAGTAACGGTCGGCTGGTGGTTGAACCGGACGCTGGTCGTCGCAGCGACGGTGACATCGTCGGCGGCTGGTTGCAGCGTGCGGAGTGCCGAGGTAATCGGCACTTCGCCGGAAAGGCGGACCGCCTCGGGTCGGGCGCCGAGCGTGACGAACCATTCGGTCCGTGGAAGGTCGGCGGTCACGGTGACGCCACACAGTTCGCGGGCGATCTCGTCGCCGGGCTCGATGGCGACGAGTACCGAGCCGCCGGCTTCGGCGTGGGCCCGGAGTTGGCTGGCGTGGGCAGCGTCCAGTCGGCCCGTGACGACAGTGATATCGGCCGGACTTCTTGTGGCGCTGCCGAACTTAGAGGGCGCGCTTGTTGAGTCGGAGGAAATATGGGAGAGGTTGTCGGTAATCGTCATAGCGCCTAAGACCGTACAACGGGCTCGGAACGGGCGCTCGACCCTGGTCGAGATTGGCTTATTCGCGTCGGACATGGCGCCGACCGACGAGAATGGTCACAATTCACATCTCGAGGGTTTCATGTCGCACGAGTGGTCCTGCGAGCTGGTCGCATCTACCGTTCACCTCATGAAGCGGTTTGTCACCTCCCATCGTTGCCTGATGAGTTCTCCTGCAAGAGCGAGTCGGCGGCGACTCGGCACTCTCGCCATCGGTGTCGCGCTGCTCACTGCGTGTAGCGGTTCGGGCGGCGACTCTGGCGCCGCCAAAGGCGATGGTCGCTTGCTCGTGGTGACCACGGTGGCGCCGATTACTTCAATTGCGGCCAATGTCATCGGTGATCGGGCCCAGATCGTCGGCCTCGTTCCCGAGGGAACCAACTCGCACACGTTTGAGCCACCACCGTCCGCAGCCGAGCTGCTCTCGAACGCCGATGTCGTGTTCATCAACGGTCTGCAGCTCGAAGAGCCGACGAAGGCGTTGGCCGAAGCCAACCTCGGAGATGACGTCCCGCTGGTTGAGTTGGGCGATCGCACGATCGATCCCGACCAGTTCAAGTACGACTTCTCGTTCCCTGAGTCAGAAGGCAAGCCGAACCCGCACCTGTGGACCGACCCGACCCTGGTCAAGGTGTACGCCCAGTTGATCCACGACACGATGGTCGAAGTTGACCCCGAGGGTGCAGCGACCTACGACAGCAATCTGCAGGCGTTCATTGCGATGGTCGACGAGTTCGACGAAGCCGTGAGTACAACGTTCGAGACGATCCCTGTCGATCAACGCAAGCTTGTCACCTATCACGACGCTTACGCTTATTTCGCAGATACTTACGGGTGGAACGTCGTCGGTGCCGTGCAGCCGGCCGACTTCGGTGAGCCGACCGCCGGCGACGTGATCAAGCTGATTGAACAGATCGAGGCGGAAGGTGTTCCTGCCGTGTTCGGCTCCGAAGTGTTCCCGTCGCCGGTGCTCGAACAAATTGCGAACGAGACCGGTGCGATTTACGTTGATGACCTGCGTGACGATGACTTACCCGGCGAGCCTGGTGAAGCTGACCACTCGTGGCTGGGTTTGATGAAGTTCAACTTTGTCACGATGACCGACGCGCTGGGCGGCGATTCGAGCCGCCTCACCGGGTTTGACGTGCGTAACTCCGCAATCGATGAAGCGACGTACCCGCAGTGATTTCGCAGCGCGGTGCCGCTTCGACGGTGATTGCCGCCAAAAACGTTACGGTCGACTATGGCGCTGAGCCAGTACTGATCGACGTCGATCTCGACGTTACCGATGGCGAGTTAATCGGAATCGTCGGTCCGTCCGGGTCGGGTAAGTCGACGTTGCTCAAGGTGCTGCTCGGCAGCGTGCCTGCCAGATCAGGCACAGTTGATCGTCGCCCAGGCCTCGCTGTCGGCCTGGTGCCGCAGGTCGAACACATCGACTGGAGTTTCCCGGTCACCGTTTCCGAGTGTGTCGGCATGGCGCGCGCTCGCGGACTGCGAACCCCGTGGATCACGAAGGCCGAACGGGCCGAGATCCACGCAGTGCTCGATCGGCTCGGTCTCAACGGCTTGGCTAACCGACACATTCGCGATTTGTCGGGCGGCCAGCAGCAGCGGGTATTCCTCGCTCGCGCCCTGTTCACCAAGGCCGAAGTAATTTTCCTTGACGAGCCGACGTCGGGCCTCGACGTCAAGACTCGTCACGAAGTACTGCACCTGCTCGACGACCTCAACCGTCAGGGCCTGACCATCGTGTTGACCACGCACGACCTGAACGGCATCGCAGCGCATCTCCCGAAGATCGTCTGCCTCAACACTCGTGTGATCGGTGTAGGCCCACCTGAAGACGTACTTGTCCCCGATGTGCTCGAACTGACGTATGGCTCGCCGATGCACATCCTCGAGCACGGTGGCATGCGGGTCGTTGTCGATTCGCCCTTGTTCTTGGTCGACGACATCGGAAGAGCAACGGCATGATGCTCGCCGCAGACGTGTTCAAGCCGTTCGAGTTTGAGTTCTTCCGCAACGGCGTCATCGTCGCCACGCTTGCGGGGGCGCTGTGCGGCGTTGTTGGCTGCTATGTCGTGTTGCGCAACATGAGTTACATCGGACACGGTCTGTCCCACGCGATCTTTGGCGGCTATGCGGTGGCTGGTCTGATCGGTGTCAACCTGTTCCTCGGCGCCGGGGCCTGGGGTGTCATCACGGCGTTGGCCATTGGCGGGATCGTGCGGCGTCGGCCGATCGGTTCCGACGCGGCGATCGGCGTCGTCACGACTGCATCGTTTGCGCTGGGCCTTGCCCTCGTGCAGCTGTACGGGTCGCCTGGTCAGAATGCTGATGCCTTGCTCTTCGGCAATGTCCTCGGCGTCACCTTTGCCGATGTCTGGCTGATCGTGGCCGTGTCGATCGGCGCTGCGCTGTTCATTGGCTTCGGATACCGGCAGCTGTTGTTCACAACATTCGACACCGAAGTGGCCAAAGCCACGGGGGTGCGGACCGGGCTTGTCGATGGGCTCCTGATGGTCTTGCTGTCGGCCACGGTGCTGGCAACGATGAATGTCATGGGAGTCACGTTGATTGCGGCGAACCTTGTGGTCCCTGCAGTGGTTGCCAGAATGCTGACCGACAGCTTCGGTCGGATGCTCGGCTACGCCGGCGTGATCGGAGCGGTCAGCGGCTTCGTCGGCATGAACGCGAGCTATCACCTCGATGTCGCGTCCGGCCCAACGATCGTCCTCACAGCTGCGACGTTTTTCATCGTGGCGTTCGTCGCCGGTGGTTCATTCCGTCGCCGTGCTGGCACTGTTGCCCACGCCCACTGATGATGCGCCAACTGATTGCTGTCACCACGTGCGGCTGAACGAAGAAGCGGCCGCGATCATCAACGGCTTGCCCGTCGACGGCTGGGCGGTCGAAGATGCCGAAGCGATCCTGCGAGACCATGGCTGCCGAGCAACCGCCCCACGCGTTGCCGTTCTGCGAGCACTGCTTCGCCACGGTGGCCCGATCGATGCGGCCGAGTTGACACGGCTCGCGCAGGTCGAAGAGTCGACCATCCACGAGGCGACGGTGTACCGCACCATTGGTGTGTTGTCTGACCGTGGCATCGTCACGCACGTGCATGCGGGCCATGGTCCGTCGCTGGTCCGGCTCGGTGGCGACCGCGGGCTTCTTGCGGTCTGTCGTGATTGTGGTGCGATTGCTCAGCTGCCAGCTGAGGTAGTCAAGACCTTTGTCGAGCAAGTCCACGCCGCAGTGCAGTTCACGCTCGAACCGGGCCACTTCGCGCTGGAGGGCGTCTGTGCTGCATGTTCAGCTCACTCGACGTGAGTAGTCACGCGTTCCGTCAAGTGGACGTCTTCACTCGGGGTGCATTCACCGGCAACCCTGTCGCCATCGTTCACGATGCCGACGACGTGTCAAGTGAAGAAATGCGGACGATCACGCGCTGGACGAACCTGTCGGAAGCGGCGTTCCTACTCGAACCCTCTCAGCGGTCCGCTGACTATCGGGTGCGGATCTTCGAGCCGAAGGTCGAGTTGCCGTTCGCCGGTCACCCGACACTCGGTGCGTGTGCTGCGTGGCTTGATGCCGGTGGTGTTCCCCAGCAGCCGGGCATCGTCGTACAGGAGTGCGGCGCTGGTTTGATCGAGATCCGCATCACCGGAGCGGGCCTGGCCTTCGCGGCTCCGCCGATGATCCGCCACGAGCCGGTCGATATCGACACGTTGACCCGCGCCATGCGGCTGCTTGGGCTGGCAGCCGACGAGGTTGTGGCGTCGAGCTGGATCGACAACGGCCCCGGCTGGATTGGCTTGCAACTGACCGATGGGCAGCGCGTGCTTGACATCTCGATGCCGACCGAACCTGCTGCTCACTTCGACGTCGGTGTCGTCGGGCTGTATCCGGCGGGCGGTGACGCAGCGATCGAAGTGCGGGCGTTCTTCAACGATCCGAACGGCTCGATTCGCGAAGACCCCGTGACCGGCAGCCTCAACGCATCGATCGCGCAATGGCTGCTCGGCAACGGAACTCTTTCTGCGCCGTACGTCGCTCATCAAACCAGCGGCCGTGCCACCGTCGAGCAGACCGATGATCAGATCTGGATCGGTGGCACAGCGGACGTCAGAATCATGGGAACCATCGCGCTCTGAATCGGTGCGCTCTGAATCGGTGCGCTCTGAGCCGGTGCTCGGAGACAACGCCCTTTAGGCTGGTCCCTGCTCCGCCACCGAGACCCGACAGGACTGCACGTTATCGAGCCCGCGCCGGGCGCCCGATTACTGCGAACGTGACCGCCGCAGCGTGGCCAACGTTGAGCGAGTCGACGTTCGGTGAGATCGAGATCCGAACGCGATGCGTCGTCGCAGCCATCGTTTCAGCTTCCAGGCCATGGCCTTCTGCGCCAAGAACCGCCGCGACCCGATCAGGAACGGCCATGTCCCAGAGGTCGACCGCGTCAACATTGGGCGTAAGGGCCCATGTCTCAAAGCCGGCGTCGCGCAGTGTGTGCAGGGCACTCGGCCAATCATCGGCGCGTGCCCGGGCCACCGGGACGTGCAGAATCTCACCCATACTCACTCTGACCGTGCGTCGCTGGTACGGATCGTTGCAGGTGGGGCTGATGACCATGCCATCGATGCCAAATGCACGCGACGCTCGGGCGATTGCGCCCACATTCTGATCGTCGTTGAGCGCTTCGAGCACGACCAGTCGTCGGCACGTGCTGGCCAATTCGGCAACGGTCGGCATGGGAGCGCGGAAGGCAGACGCGAGGCAGCACCGGTCCATGTTGAAGCCAACGACTTCGGCAAGAACTGCTTGCTGGGCAACGTAGACCGGTACCCCGGCCATCTCGGGCCGAGACATTGTGGGAACGAACCGCTTGAGACGTTTCGGGTGGAGCAGCACTGAACGCATTCGATGCCCCGAGTCGAGCATTCGGTCGATCGGGACATACCCCTCACCCATGAAATATTCATCGCGTTCCATCTCGGCACGCACCGCAATGCTGTTCAGCTCGCGATAGTCGTTGAGACGCGGATCGGCGGGGTCAACGATATACGTGACACGTTCACCGAGGCCAACCTCGCTACTCGACGCCGCATCGACTTGGTCTGTGGTCATTGGCCCATCAGCTCGCCGAATGCTGAGCAGTTGGGGTTCTCGCACATCGATGGCTCGCCGGGTGCCTCGGGTGGCAGTGCACTCACACCGCAGGTAGGACAGATCGGTGAGACATCGCGGTCATCAGTCTCGTCCCACAGGTCACTCATGACGACAGTGTCGCTGCCGTCGCTGCGTTTCGTCGGCGCGTGCCGAGACTCGACCCGACTCAGACGGCCTTGAGGTCGGTCATCACCTTGGCCCAGCGGTCGGGATCGCTGGCGTAGGGTGCGTAGAAGCTCAGCCGTTGGATGACGTCGCTGTAGCGAGACCCAAGCTCGGCTGCGATGGTTTCTGGTTCGCCGACGACCGCGAACGTGTTGAGGATTTCGTCGTCGATGAGTGTCCCCATCTTGTCCCACTCGCCCTGCTTCGACAGTGAATTGAGCTCGTCCTGCAAACCGCCCCAGCCGTGCATGTCGAGCACAGGTCGGTACGCCGGCGTCGAACCGTAGAACGCTATTTGTTTGCGAGTGGCCGTGGCGGCTTTCTCGATCTCTTCGTCGTTGTTGCCAGTCACAACAAATGACGGGCCGACGATTTCGAAGCCCTCCATCGTCTTGCCGGCCTTCTCGCGGCCGCGCTGCAACGCGGGGACCGTCACCTCGCGCAGGTACTTCTCGGTGGTGAACCCGTGGCAGATAAAACCGTCGAATGCCTCACCGGCGACTTCGGTCATCAGCGGGCCGACGCCGGCCAGGAACATCTTTGGTGGCCCGAAACCTTCGAGGTCAGAAGCTGCCGGGGAGAACATGGGGGTCATCAACGTGTGCTTGTAGAACTCGCCACGGAACTCGAGCTTTTCGCCGGTTAGCCACGTGTTCCAGATGGCACGAATGGCCAACGCCATCTCACGCATCCGAGCAGCTGGCTTGCTCCACTCCATCGAGAAGCGTTTCTCGATGTGCGGCTTGATCTGGCTGCCGAGGCCGAGCACGAAGCGGCCATTCGAGTACGCCTGCAGGTCCCAGGCGGTGTTGGCAAGCGTCATTGGTGAGCGGGAGAAGGCGACGGCGATTGACGTGCCGATCTCCAGCTTTTCGGTGTGCTCGGCTGCGAGGAGCAGCGGCATGAAGGGGTCGTGTGCCAACTCAGCAGTCCAGGCGCCCGAGTAGCCAGCGACCTCAACTTCTTTGGCCTGGCCCGCCACTTTCGTCAGGTCGGTTCCGATGTTGCCGTCGATCTTCATGGAACGAAGGTACAACCCGAGCGCCACCCAATTTCAGTCGCAGATCAGTCTTGATCGCGGAAAAACTCTTCGATTTCCGCAGCGATCTCGTCGCCAGACTTCATCCGCATCTCGGCCGCAGCGCTCGCGGCATCGGCGTCGTCTGCGACCGCAGCGTCGTGGAGCGCTTCGAGTTGGCGGATCATGTTTTGGTGGTCGCTGTTGTCGGCGACCATCTGGTCGATGCGCTGGCGTTGAAGGCCGACGTCGTTGCGCAGCGCTGCGCCCACGATCTTGACGCCGGTGGCTTCCTCGAAACCGTCGAGCAGTGCTGTCGAGGCAGCGGGATACGACATTGCCGAGACGTAGTGCGGAACCTGTGCCCAGATGCCGAGCGCCGGGATCTTGCGATCGTGCATGGTGTGCTCGAGCGCTGCAGCCATGCCGGCTGGCACATCGACAGAACTCCGTGCGAACGACACGCTGGCCAACACTTCTGTCGATGGCGACGAACACGACAGCCGTGAGTTGCGTGTGTGGGGGGCAGCGAACGGATAGGCACCGAAACCGATCATCTGCTTGACTCCTAATTCGACGGCGATGTCGCCCATCGCTTTCGCGAACCGACGCCAGTTCATGTCGGGCTCGGGGCCGCTGAGTACCAGGATGTCGCGACCGCCAGGCGACTGCCCGGCGGTGAGCTCGATGTGGTTCCAGCGGAGGTTCGTGTTCACGCCGTCGCGGAGTTCCATCGTTGGGCGGCGGGCACGGTAGTCAACGAAGGTGTCGTCGTCGAAGCGAATCAACGGCGACGTAGCGCACTCGTCGATTACGGCTTCGACGGCCGCTGCCGCTGCGCCGGCTGCGTCGATCCAGCCGGTCATCATCACCAACAGGACGGGCTCGTGGAGCATCGAGTCGTCGGTCAGTAGCTCGTAGTCGCCGTCGATCATGAGTCCGAGAGTACCGAGGCAATGGGGTGCCTGCAGACTCCGCGTCCGGGTCACGCACGGCGGTGATGCACGGAGTGCGTTGGCGGGGTAGCTGGCGAGAGGCGTAGTCGGGCGCCCGGGTAGCGTGGAGCCATGGTTGCTATTGACATCACCGACGAAACGTTCGAAGCCGCAGTCCTCGAGAAGTCTCGTGAGGTCACCGTGGTCGTCGAACTCTGGGCGCCAGGGCATGCGTCGTGCGAGACACTGAGTCCGATTATCGAGAAGATCATCGATGGGACCGACGGCAAGGTCATCCTGGCAAAGGTGAACATCGCCGAAAACCCGGGCATTGGCCAGGCTTTCAAGGTGCAGTCGATTCCCGCTGTGTACGCGTTGAAAGGCGGCGCAGTCGTCAACGGCTTCACGGGTGAGCTTCCCGAGCATGAGATTCGAGCTTTCGTCGATGGGCTGCTGCCGTCTGCAGAAGAGCAGGCGCTGCAACAGTTGATTGCTGCTGGCGACGAGGCCAGCCTGCGCCTCGCACTGCAGAAAGAACCCGCCAACGAAGACGCGATTGGCATTCTCGGCGAACTCCTGGTCGCAGACGGCCGGCCCGACGAAGCGCTGGCGTTGATCGAACGGATCCCAGAGAATGAAAGGACTCGCAAAATTGCCGCAACGGCACGCATCGGTGAGGCGGCGACCGATGACTATGACACGCAGCTCATTGGGCTGCTCGACTTAGTCAAAGCGGATGACGAGGCACGACAGAAGTTTGTCGACATCCTTGAACTGATGGGCGCCGAAGACCCCCGGACATCGGACTACCGCCGCAAGCTGACCACGCGTCTGTACTGAAAATGAAGTGGGCCACGAAGTGGTCCGTAGGCGTTAACATACCCGTTACCGGCTCCTCCCAAATGTAGAGAATCGCGCTGCTGCGTGGTTCCTGACGGTCGAGGAGGTCGATCGTGGAGGAAGTCTTTCGTCCCGAACCTGCACGCAACGTTTCTGAGCGGACGGCAGCCTGGATCGGTTGGTTCGGGTTGGGTCGCCTGATCGCATCGGCAGTTGCTGTTCTGATCGTTTGCGGTGGCGCGTACTGGTTAGTTCGTACACCGCCGCCTCCGAGTGAGGCAGCACTACCCCGAGTCGAAGCAGTGGGTTTGCCCGTGTCGACGCTGCTGGTCCCGATCGTGGTCGCTTCGGAGGTTGCGTCAGCGGCGACATCGGGAGTCACCGTCCACGTAGCCGGTTCGGTACTGACGCCAGGCGTGTACGAGTTGGACAGCGGCGCTCGCGTGCATGAGGCGATCGATCAGGCCGGTGGCATCACCGTTGACGCCGATGTCGATACGTTGAACCTTGCAGCGCCGCTCGCAGATGGGAGCCGCATTTACGTGCCGGCTGTCGGTGAGGAGGTGTTGGCCGGGGCACTGATCGACGTGCCGCCTGTTGCAGGTGCTGTCGAGGCTGGGCCGATCGATGTCAACCAGGCCACAGCGGCAGAGTTAGATGGACTTCCGGGCGTTGGCCCGGCAACATCAATGGCGATCGTCACCGAACGTCAGCGCAACGGTCCATTTCTCAGCGTCGACGATTTGGAACGCGTGCCGGGCATCGGCCCCGCCAAGCTTGCATCGATTCGCGACCTGGTGACCGTGTGAGGTCTAAAACAGGGCTTCGCCGAGCGAGACGGTGGCTACGCCGAGGGCGATGCTTGCACCGACCCAAATGCCAGCAGCCATCCAGAAGTAATGGCGCCAATAGTCGCTCCACGTTGCGAGAGGATGGCGGGTTGCCCGCCTCGACGCGAGGAATCCGACCAACACCCAGGCCAGGGCCGAGGCTGCGACCGCAATCGGATAGATCGAGCGATTACCAAACGGGGCACCAGCGATCAGAAGGCCGGGTGCAGCGATCACGCCACCGACCAGGCCAACGGCACCGCTCCATGCGGCATCTGAAAGGTTCAGTGCAGCGTATGACGTACTACCAATCAGGGCAGGAAACAGCAGTCCGAGCAATGGCCCCCAGGACCGGATCCGGGTGCGGTACCAGCGCGGTCCGTCGATGAGCGGCGCGTCATGGCTGCGGTCTGCGGACACTCGTGGAGGTGCGGACATCGATGAGCTCACTGCTCCTGCACTGTACGGCACTGACACGGCTGATCGAGGGCACCCGGCGCTCCAGTTGTCCGATTTCCGCGTTGTGGTCCTGGCCATCGTCGTCGCCGTGTCCGTGTGGACAGGTGAACCGCTGGCTGCGGTCGCTCTGGCGTGCGCTGCGACGCTGCCATTCCGGTCGATCGTCTTGGTCGCCGTGGCAATCATGCTCGCTGCCGGAGGAGCCGTACGTTCTGACCACGCGTGGGATGGCCTTCGACCTGACCAGCTTGGCCATTTCGAAGGTTGGGTCAGGCTTGTCGACGATCCACAGCCATACCCGTCAAGCACCCGTGTGATCGTCGACGTCGACGGTGAGCGCTACGAGATTTGGTCACGGGGTCGAGCCCAGCAACTCCGTGTCCGTGAGTGGCGTGGTGGGCAGTGGATCTCGGTGAGTGGCAGGCGCACGCAGCTCGATGCGCAGCGCGCCGGTCGAGTTGCGTGGCAGCACGTCGTCGGCGAATTTGAGCTCGACTGGGCAAGTGACGTTTACGCAGGCGGTCCAGTTGCTGTCGCATCGAACCGCGTACGCCGTGCGATCGAACGTGCCGCGACCGCGCTCCCCGCTGACGACGGTGCACTGTTTCGTGGCCTGGTTGTTGGCGACGATCGGGATCAGCCACGGGCGATGATCAACCGGTTCAGGGCGAGCGGCCTCTCTCACTTGACGGCGGTGTCAGGGCAGAATGTCGCATTTGTTTTGGCTGCGTGCGGCCCGTTGTTACGCCGGTTGCGGCGATGGCCGCGGCTTGGCGTGACGGTTGGATTGATTCTGTGGTTCGTCACGTTGACCCGTTTCGAGCCGTCCATCGTGCGCGCCGGAACGATGGCGTCGCTGTCAGCAATTGCGTACGCAACCGGCCGAGAGCGAGCGCCGATTCGTATCCTTGCGCTGGCGGTTCTGGGGTTGGTGCTGATTGACCCATTACTCGTGTGGTCGATTGGATTCTGGTTGTCGGTCGGTGCGACGTCGGGCGTCATCACAGTTGGCCCGGCGTTGGCGAAGCGGTTCGTGGCGCTTGGGCCGTTCGCGTTGCCGCTCGGGATCACGCTTGGCGCTCAAGTGGGTGTGGTGATTCCGGTGACGCTGGTCTTTGGGCGGCTGCCTTTGGTGAGTATCCCGGCAAACTTGCTGGCGGTGCCGGTGGCTGGAGCGGTGATGCTCTACGGGATGCCAGCCGGCTTGGTCGCTGGCTGGTTGCCGGTGACGGCTCCGGTGTTGATGGCCCCGGCCAGGTTGGGTACTCGCTGGGTCGACACGGTGGCGTTGCTGGGGGAGCGCTTGGAGCCGGGTGGCGTGTGGCCGTGGGTCGGTTGGGCAGTTGTTGCGATCGTTTCGGTCATCTGTGTCGCAGTCGGCGTTCATCGCGGTAAGAATCAAGGCCTCCATGGCGATCCATCTCCTGACCGGTGACGACGAATC
>CAWUXP010000332.1:0-15430 GCA_963926495.1 Candidatus Ilumatobacter herschelensis | reverse complement strand
GTACACCGGTGTGCCGACCGGCAGTAACAGTTCGGTAAACGCGCTGGCCTCTGGCCCGAAGCACTCGATCGGCGAATTGCGCTTCTTTGTCTCCGGGGTGTCGATCCCGATGAGCCTGATGCGTTCCTCACGCCCGTCGATGATCACGTCGACCGTGTCGCCGTCGATCACGTAGTCGATGACGGCGTTGGGGGAGAGGCTGCCTGGTTCGGAGGTGGTGGTGATCGGCCCGGCATTCGCTGCCTCGGATTGGACACAGGCGCTGAGTGCAGCGGCAGCCAGGGCGAGAGCTCCGACCCGCAACTGCATTTCCATTCCCATTCCCATCAGCTCTGTCTATCCGCGTTCACCGCATTCATTATTTACGTCGATGTTCTCGGGCGGATGCCAACGGATTCTTCGACGCAAACGTGGGAGTAGGGGTGTGGCTGGGGGCGGGCTTCAGAGCGCGTTCAGTTCGGTGCGCACAGCGGCTTTGACGTCATCGGAAGCGAACGATGCGGTGATTGCATCGAATTGGAGTTGCACGTGGTCGGCGGGTGAGAGGCCGAAAATGTTGGTACCGATTTCCAACTCGGTGAAGAGGTCTGTGTCGAACCAGCCCGGATCATCGGTGTTCAGGCACAGCTTGACTCCGGCGTCGCGGAGGGCTCGAAAAGGGTGGTTTGTCAGGTCGTTGACGACGCCGAGCAGCAAGTTACTGGTGGGGCACACCTCGCAGAAAATCCCGGCGTCGGCGATGCGTTTGACCAGTTCTGGATCTTCGAGGGCCCTGACGCCGTGACCGATACGGACAGCGCCGAGATCGTCGATGGCCTGGCGCACGCTGTCGGCGCCTTCGGTTTCGCCGGCGTGGGGGAGCGAGGCGAGTCCGAGCGCTCGACCGCGGCGGAAGTGCTCTGTGTACGGCGCCGCTGGGAAGCCGACTTCGTAGCCGCCGAGTCCGATTCCGACGATGCCGTCGGGGAGGATCGAGCCTTCGAGGAAGTCGATCGTGTCGGTCGAGTCGGGCATCTCGAGGTCGCGGGGGATGTCGACGACCCAGCCGATCGAGACGCCGCGTGCCGCCGCGAGTCGTCGCCCTTCATTGAGTTCTTCTCGGTAGTGCTCCCGTGACATGCCGCCATGGAAGTGGCTGTATGCAGTGGTGGTGAGTTCAGCGTGCCGAACGTTTTGGCTGGCCAGTGTCTCGGCCAGATCGTCGATCGCTGTGACCAGTGCGCCGTTACTCCTCAGCAGTCGCAGGCCAAAGAGGTATTGCCGCCCAAAGTCGGGAAAGTCCTGGAATGAGAATGCGTCAGGAATTACCCCGTCCCACACCCTCGAAAAGTCAGCGTCGTGTTCGGCTGCCAGCGCCTTCACTGTGGAAGGCGACATCGATCCTTCGAGATGGCAATGCAACTCCACCTTCGGAAGAAGGTGGAGCCAATCAGAACAGTCCGGGTCCGTCACGCGTGAAACGTTACGACCATTTTCCGTGAAGGCTCAACAGGTTTCCGTGAAGTCTCAACAAGACCGAGTTAGTCAGAAAAGGTCAGCCGATCCAACTCAATCAACGAGGCGGTCGTCAGACTCTCTCGATGAGGGTGCCGGTTCCGAGGCCGCCTCCGCAGCACATGGAGATGAGTCCATATTTTCCGCCCGTCCGCTCCAGCTCGTAGATCGCCTTGGTCAGCAGGAACGCCCCGGTGCCGCCAAGCGGATGGCCGAGTGCGATGGCGCCACCGTTGGGGTTGGTCTTGGCGAGGTCGGCGCCGGTTTCTTTTGCCCAGGCGAGCACGACGGAGGCAAAGGCTTCGTTGATCTCAAAGACGTCGATGTCATCGATCGTTAAGCCGGTGCGAGCGAGGAGGCGCTGTGTTGCATCGATTGGTCCGGTAAGCATCAGCTCGGGGTCGGTGCCGACCAGGCAGGTGTCAACAATGCGTGCCTTGGGCGTGAGACCGAGTTCGGCGGCCTTCTCTTCAGTCATCATCAAGATGGCGGCGGCGCCGTCGGAGATCTGTGATGCGTTGCCAGCGGTGTGGACGCCATCGGGGCGGCCGACCGGCTTGAGCGTGGCGAGCTTCTCGATCGAGGTCTCCCGGAGGCCTTCGTCGCGGGCCACGATGTGGGTGGCGCCTGTCGGGTTGCCGTCTTCGTCGACGTCGGGGGCCTCGACGGTGATGTACTGCCCGGCAAAGCGGTCTTCTTCCCACGCTTGGATGGCACGCTGCTGCGAAGCTAGGCCGAACGCATCGGCGTCTGCGCGGGTGATGCCCCACTTGTCGGCGATGCGCTCGGCGCCTTCGAATTGTGAGGTCATCTCGTACTGGTCGAAGTACGGCGGCGGGATCGGAACGCCAAGGCCGAGCTTCTTGGAGCCGCTCGCGCCGATCGGGACGCGACTCATTGCCTCGACGCCGCAGGCCATCGCGATCTCGACGACGCCAGAACCGATCAGCGATGCAGCGAGGCCTGTGGCCTGCTGGCTGGAACCACACTGTGTGTCGACGGTGGTCGCTGCGGTGGTCAGCGGGAGGCCAACACCGAGCCAGGCGGTGCGGGTCAGGTTGAACGCCTGCTCGCCGACCTGACTGACGACGCCACCGATGACCTGCTCAACGAGGGCTGGGTCGATGCCGGTGCGCTCGATCAAGGCCTTCTGGACGAGCCCGAGGGTCTCGCCAGGATGCATCGTGGACAGGCCACCGTTGCGCTTCCCGATGGGGGTGCGGACGGCATCGACAATCACGACAGAATTTCCAGAGCGGGTCATGTTGACATCGTAGAAAATCGGCGCGTGTCGGCTGTAGCCCGGCCGCCACTGTCACACTATGGGCCGCCACTGTCTCACCGTGGTCAGACCAACGTGTGACGGTTAAGTCGCGCCGAGGTCAGCGTGGTTTTAGAGGGTGGCAATTTCATGTGCGACAGGGTTCAAGGTGAAGGCCAAGTCAGCTGACGCGGTGGAGTTCAGCGGCGAGGTGGTGTTGGATCGGCAGTCCGACGGCGGCCATGCGGAATGTGTAGCGAAGCGTGTCGCCGGTGATCTCGAAGGTGCGCTCGGTCTGGGTGACTGGCTTTGCTGATGAGGAACCGCTGATGGTTGTGGATCGGAGGTCGACCATGAACGTGTCGCTTCCCGGAATGTTCGGAGCGGCGAACCCCTCGAGAATTTCCGTGATGCCGGTCGGGTGAGCGAGTACGACTTCGGCGAGTCCACGTTCGGGGAACCGCCAGTAGCCGGATTCGGCATGGAGTGGTCGGCCGTCTTCGGTCGCTCGAGTGCGCTGCTGGTACGCCAGAAATGGTTTGCCGACATGGCCGAACGTGATCGATTCGGAGTAGTCGAATGACGCGATTGTTGGATACTCGCCTCGCCCGGTGCCCTCCCAGGTGCCGAGCAATACAGCCACGTCGGCGAGGCCGGGATGAAGGGCAGGAGTAGTCGCGGGCGTGGGTGACGAGGTGTCGGCCATGCCGGGATCGTACGCGTGCCTGCGTCGAGTGGGGCTCGTTCGTGGTACAGATGGCAGCGATGAGCATGGAACTGAACCTGGTGTCGATGAACACCGCTGCGCTGTACGACCCGCTGAACGATGTGCCTGACGGCTTCGAAGGGGAGCGTCGCTACGTCCACGTGATCGGGAGCTCAGTCTTCGTCGACGACCGGCCATCTGATGATTCAGGGGCTGAGAGCTGGGGCCACTACTTCATCGGCATCGTCGGCGGTGCCGGTTGGTGGGCAGTCGATGTTCCCGCTGAGGCTGGGGACCCGTCGTACGGCGCGGCGATGGACCTATACAAGTACTTCGGTGTCGCGTCGGAAGGCGAGTGGCTGGCTGCTGGCCGTGCCGTGCAGACCGCCGAGTGGGCGCGCACCCATCGCTTTTGCGGTCGCTGCGCGACAGCGACCGAGCCGTCCGCCGGGGAGCGCGGGCTGAAGTGTCCGGCGTGCGAACTGGTCGTTTACCCGCGCGTTGCCCCGGCAATGATCACGCTGATCACCCGTGGTGCGCCGGGCCCCGACCAGGAAGCGTTGCTGGCGCGCGGCGTTCGCTTCCCGATGCCGATGTACTCGTGTCTCGCCGGCTTCGTCGAGCCAGGAGAGGACCTCGAGGGTGCAGTCATCCGCGAGGTGAAGGAAGAGGTCGGTGTCGACGTCGACGACGTTCGTTACGTCGGTAGCCAACCATGGCCGTTCCCGCACAGCCTGATGGTTGGATTTCGCGTGAACTACACCGGCGGCGAGACCGTCTGCGAAGAGGGCGAGATCATGGATGCCAATTGGTATCGCAAGGACAACCTTCCGATGATTCCGCCGACCATCTCGATCGCTGGGCGAATCATCCAGCAGTGGATTTCTGAGTCATGACGCGGCCAGTCATGCTGGTAACGGGTGGGAGTCGAGGGATCGGAGCAGCAACTTGCCGACTCGCTGCTGCAGCCGGCTACGACGTCGCGGTGAACTACGCGTCGAACCGTGATGCCGCTGACGAAGTCGTTAGTGCGTGTCGGGACGCCGGGGCCTCAGCGGTCGCGGTGCGGGCCCTGGTCGAGTCCGAAGCCGACGTGATCGCGATGTTTGACAAGGTCGTGGGTGAACTTGGGCCGATTGGTTGCCTCGTGAACAACGCAGGAATAGTGCAGGACCAGGTTCGCTTCGACGAGATGTCGGTCGAGCGATGGCGTGAAATGTTCGACGTCAACGTGATCGGATCGTTCATCTGTGCCCGTGAAGCAGTTCAGCGCATGTCGACACGACACGGTGGCGCAGGCGGATCGATCGTCAACGTGTCGTCGGCAGCGTCGTACCTCGGGAGCCCTGGCGAGTACATCGACTACGCGGCTTCGAAGGCAGCGATCGACACGATGACCATGGGGCTCGGCAAGGAAGTGGCCGAGGAGGGAATCCGCGTCAACGCAGTTCGACCCGGTGTCGTTTACACCGACATCCACGCCAGTGGCGGTGAACCGGGCCGCGTCAATCGGGTGGCCAGCGTTGTGCCGATGCGCCGAGGCGGGCAGCCCGAGGAGGTCGCCGAAACAATCCTCTGGTTGGCCTCGGACGCTGCGTCGTACATCACCGCGACGACGATCAACGTCAGCGGCGGTCGCTAACAGCCATCGTGCGACTTCCGGGGTGAACCAGTCAGTTCTCCAGACGGAGTAGCAGCCTGCCGCGTCCGTCAATCGCCATCACTACCTCGGAGAGATTCTGCACGCGAGCAGTTGGGGTCGCCTCCCATGTTTGGCTGCCCACGGCAATAACTATTGCGCCGGCGGCGAGGCCGGCAGCTCCTCCGGATGCGGAGTCTTCAAAAACGACACATCGGGTCGGGTCGACGCCGAGCAAGCGCGCCGCTGTCAGGAACGGTTCGGGGTGTGGTTTGCCGTGCGTCACGTCGTCGGCGGTCACTGTTGACGGCGGAACGGCGATCGCAGCTCCTCGCCAACGGGCTTCCGCTATTCGCCGACTCGCAGAGGTCACGATGGACCACCTGTTGGCCGGCAGTTGCGACGTGAGCTTGAGCGCTCCGGCGAGGGGGCGGGTGAGGTTGGCGAGTTCGACCTCCAGCTCTTCGAGTTGGGCGGCAGCGAGACGCGCTCTAGCGGGCGGAAGGTATCGACACAGCGTGTCGATGGAACGCACTCCAGCCAGTTCGCTCAACAACATGTCGATGTCGAGTCCGAATTCTTCGGCGATCTGGCGCCACGCTCGATCGACTTCCACGTGCGAATCAACAAGCACTCCGTCGTTGTCGAACAGGGCTGCATCGAACGTAATCTCCACTGAGCGAACCTACAGTTGAGCGCCAAGCGAAGCGACTAGATGTCGTCGAACAGAGTCGGACGGTCGCGCTGGATCTTGATGTGCTTGCCGACTGGTGCGTCAACCGCGGGCGGTTTCTCGAACATCTCGAGCTGTTCCCAGGTGACGGCGACCTCGCTGACGATGCACCATCGCAGGCGGCCCCGAGAACCTGGTCGACGAATCTCGACGACCTCGGCGCGTAGCGATCGCGTCGCGCCGTCGGGGTCGCGTAATTGAATGCTGCCGTCGTCCTCGATGCCCTCTACTTTGCCGACAATCCAGCGTCCTTTATTGTTCAGTTGAAAACGGATTGGTTCGCCGAGTCGCAGGCCCAAACGGGCGAGAGCAGCAGGCGAGCGTCGCATCGTGGTCGAACGTGGCAGCGGGTATTGGGGCGAAGCAGTCAGCTACCCATGACGGTGCGCTGCAACTTGCGCATGCCACCCAACCAGCGGTCGGGACTGGCAGCCTTCATCTGCATATAGTCCGCAACTTCAGGGTGTGGGAGGACGAAGAACGTTTCCTGCTCGATCGTGTCAGCGACCTGCACAGCGACGTCGGCTGGCTCCAGAACAACACCTGCGGCCTTCACGACGTTGCCACCCGATACGGCATCGTCTCCGGCATGGAGCATGGCGGTGTTGACGCCCTGCGGGCAGAGACAGGTGACCTTGATGCCGCGGTCGCCATAGGTGATCGACATGTACTCGGCGAAAGCGACAGCGGCACGCTTCGACAAGGTGTACGGACCGGAGCCGATTTGGGCGAGCAGGCCGGCTGCCGATGCGGTCGAGCAGAAGTATCCCTCGCCGCGTTCAAGCCAGTCGGGGAGCAAGTAGCGAGCGGCCCAACGGTGTGCGTGGACGTTGACGTTCATCGCCAATTCCCAGTCGTCTTCCGGCGTGGCGAGTACATCACTCCCGTTGCCGACGCCGGCGTTGGCAAAGAACAAATCGACGTGGCCCATGGCTTCGATCGATCCTTCGACGAGGGCCTTGTTGCCCGCCTCTGTGCTCACGTCTGCCGCAAAGGCAATGGCGCCGTCGAGGGAGGCAGCGACGGCGTCAGCGCCACGGAGATCGGCGACCGCAACCCGGGCTCCACGTGCGTGAAACTCGCGTGCGAGTGCCTCTCCGATACCCCGGCCAGCACCGGTGACGACGACATTTTTTCCCTGCAGATCCATGGCCCGGCATCGTATGCCCGGCGCTGGTGTCGGCAACGATCCCGTGTGAACAAGGCCGCTAAGCTCGGGTCGGCACTGCTGCGGTTGTGTGACAGGTTTCTGAAGTCGGAGCACGTGCACGCTCGGTGTCCAATCGCCGGGTACCGTGTTCCTTAATGACTGATCAGCGCAACGCCAACGACGCAGTGATCAACGAGGCTGTCGGTGTTATCGACGGCGCACTCGCCAGGATGATGCAGCGTGAGCTCGTCTCCAGTGGTGAAGTCGCCGACCTCTTGCTCGACGTCCGGACACTCTTGACCGCCGAGGCCGAAAAGCCGGCTGTGGTCATCGAAACGATCGAACCGGTCGCCAGCGAAAACGTCTAAAGAGTCAGCCCTCGCCGCAGGCCTAGTTTGTAGCGAGCTTCGTAAAGCGTGAGATCGCGTCGTCAAGGCATCGCTTGAGCAATGCAGGATCATCGATGGCTGCCGAGTCGACGTTCAAGCCCATATCTAAGTTGCCGTCGTAACTGAGCAGCGTCAAGTTGAATGCCACTCCGCTGAGCGGGCCGACCGGGATATTGTGCAACAGTTGAGCGCCAGCCACGAACAACGGCATCGGCGCGCCGCGCACATTCGAGGTGGCGAAGTCGACGGTCTGCGACTGCTGGCGAGCCACTCGGGTCAGTAGCGACGTAGGCAGGCCTGTGGCTACCGCTGCCATCGAGTCGAGGTTGGCGCCCCCCGTGGTGCTGACAGCAGCTGATGTGGCTTGCTCGATTTCGTGGAAACGTTCGTCGAGAGACATTTCGCCGGTTGGGACGAGCATTCGCACAAGCGAAAATGCATTGGCGCCAGATGACTCGGTGCGCGTACTGATCGCCATCGATGCGCGGAGCACCTCAACGGGGCTGCCCTGCTCGACGTGATACGCGCTGGCTGCATCGGTCGCAATCGTTAAGAACGCCGTGTTCAGCGTGCCTCCGAGTCGCTTGGCTGCAGCCTTCGTCGCGTCAAACGGTGCCACCGAGTGTTCGAGAGTGCGCCGTGTCGAGCGTTGCGTCCACAGAGGCGAACGAGCGGGGTCGGTGTCGCCCAACTGGTTGACGATGCTGCGCAAGGTTTTGGCTGCAGCGCTGCCAGCGTCGGGGATCTGGGACGGGTCCGAGAGCAACTCCTTCACCTGCTTGAGGATGCCGAGTGGGAGCCGCATCGATCCGGCGAGGATGTCGCGGACGGCATCGGCCGCCTTGGTGTCGTTGCCGTGGTTCTCGGCGGTAGCCGCGATCTCGTCCGGCGTGAGCGGCTCCGGCTGGATGGCATCGCGCTCGAAGTCGAGGAACTCGAGCGACAACTTCACGCCGCTTTCACCGTCCGCGATGGTGTGGTGCAGCTTTTGGATGAGGGCTGCTCGGTTGCCCTTGAGGCCCTCGACGACAGTGAACTGCCAGAGCGGACGAGTGCGGTCGAACGGATCGGCGCACAGCAGAGTTGCAAGATTGAAGAGTTGGCGTTCGGTGCCGGGCTTCGGGAGCGCGACGCGGCGCAGGTGTAGATCGATGTCGAAATCGGAATCAGCGACCCAGGTCGGGGCGCTCACGTTGCCCGGTGCGGTGTGTACTCGTTGGCGCAGACGTGGCATGCGATAGCTGGCGCGGAGGAGGCGTTGGCGCAGCAAGCCGAAGTCAGGTTTGCGGTCGAGGATCGTCACCGAGGCGAACGTCGACGAGAGATGTGGGTCTTTCTCCAGCCGCCACATCAGACCCTCCGCGTCGCTCATCTTGTTGTCGTACGCGATGTCGTTCATTACAAATCAGGATATGCGACGGAATACAACGGTTTGCCCGAGTGGTGAGCTTCAAACCGACTGCGTGTGCCCGGGTTTCATCGATCCTCGGCTGGGAGGGAGTGTCAGGCGGGAGGGAGTGTCAGGCGGGAAGGAGGCGTCGGGCGATGCGGCGGCCGGCGAGGCCGAGAATGCGGCCAACGACGAAACCGCCGACTACGTCAGACGCGTGATGTATCCGTACGTAGGCGCGGCTCGTGCCGACAATGCCCGCGAGGGTGAACCACACGGTGCCTAGCCGCTTGCCGTCCCAGGCTGTCAGCATCGTGGCGGCGAACGTGGCGGCACTGGAATGCCCGGACGGGAACGACGAAGTAATTGGCTTGCGAACCTTTAACCGGGCGTCGCCATCGGCGGTGGGGCGGGTGCGCTTGAACAGGCGCTTGACGCCTTGGTTGACAATGAGGCTCTCAGCGCCGATCAGAACGGCAAGCACAATCACCTGGTCTCGGCGGCCCTTGACGAGACCTCGGGTGATACTGATTGCGTGCCAGATGAGGCTGAACTCACCGACGTGGCTGGCGGTGGTGAAGACCTTGTCGGTGATCGGGTTGCCGCGTACTTGTTCGAGGAGCTTGTCGACGCGTTGATCGAACGCATCGACGGCGGGGCCGAACGCTCCCTGGCCGGGAACCTCGGCGGTCGGCGGGTCGGCAATCGAATTCGATGCTGTGTCAGGCGTTGCCATCAGGACTCGACGCTGACCGGTTGGGGGGTGAGTAAGGCCGCATAGGCCGCTCGAGCCTCGGTCTCAGCCAGCTCTGGGTCGCCGTTGAATGCAGGGCACCACTTTTGGAATGAGCACCAGTTGCACAGGTTGCTCCGGTTCGGGCGGAAGTCGCCGGTCGTGCATGCACGTTCGACTGCTGCCCACACCGCCTTCGTTCGGGTCGTGATGAACTTGACTGATTGTGCAGACGGGGTGGTTTCGATCGTCTCGCCGGTCTTGAGGTACATCAGGCGGATCTTCGACGGAACCACCCCAAAAACCTGCTCGCATAAGAAAGCGTAGAAGTGGACCCCCGCGAGGCTTTTCTGTTCGTACCGACCCGACGGCGCTCGACCGGTTTTGTAGTCGGTGACCACCAGCCCGCCGTGTTCGTCGAGCTCGAGTCGGTCGATGATTCCGCGGAGCTGCAGGTTGCCGATGTCGGCGGTCATCCAGAGCTCGAGGCCGATCTCACGAATGGTGCGCGGGTCTTCCATGCCGAAGTATTTTTCGATCAGCGATTCGCACTCGCGACGGAATGATGCGGCGTCCGCTTCGTCGAGTTGGAGGCCCACGTAGTCGGGGTGTGTGGAGTACTCGTTGAGTGCCGTCGCGAGGTCGATGGCGAGGGACTCGGGTGTGCGATCGGGGCCTGAGCGAATAAACAGCAATTCCAGAGCGCGGTGCACGACGGTGCCTTTGGTGGTGGCGACGCCGGGCGGTTCGGGCAGCTTCTGGATGCTCGAGAACCGGAACTGCATCGGGCACGACGTGAACGACGAAACCCGCGACGGCGAGAGTGTCATCGGTACCGGGTAGGCCGGCACGACGGCAGCATCTGACATGTGTCTCACCCTACAGATTGCCTGTCACAGCTGGATCGCGGTCAGCCGAGGGTGTCGCGGAGTAGGTCGGCAACGACGTCGGGAGTAATGAATGGCGTGAGATGGTTGCCGGAAGTCAGTTCGATGTACGAGCCGTTCGGGAGGCGGTCGGCGACGCTGGCGGCGATTCCGGCGGGGGAGCGTTCCTCATCAACCTTGCCCGACACGACGACGACTTTGGTTTCGACCTCCGGCAGTAGGTCCCAAAAGCCATGGGTGCCACCGGTTTCGAATGTGCGCGCTTCGTGTTCGGGAGCGCAGCGCAACTCGACACCGTCACCTTCAGCGGTCGGGGTGAACCCGTGCTCGACGTAGGCCCGAAGGATGTCGACGTCGAAGAATTGCATCGGTGGCTTCGACGCATAACGGTCGATCGCGGCTTCGTACGAGTCGAATGTTGAGCGTCGATTGCGGGCGGCGGCGATCATGGGCGTGGGTTCGCCTGCGGGCCCGACGTCGGGAGCGGGGAAGATGATTGGCTCGAACACGACCAGTGTCTTGAAGAGGCCAGGGTTGGCGTGAGCTGCCATCACGAGCGAGGCGCCTCCCATCGAATGACCGAATGCGACCAGGCCGCCGTCAGGCGCGATCGCTTCGGCTGCGACCCGAGCGTCGTCGCCGTACTTGGACCAGTCCACCTGCCAGTTGTTGGGCCGAGCGGTCAGGCCGTGGCCGCGATGGTCGAGGCCAAAGGACGTGAAGTCGGTGCCGAGTCGGCGGGCGATTGGCTCGTAGCAATGCGCATGAAAGCCGGTTGCGTGGGACCAAAGAAGCGGCCGGCCGGTACCGCCAAACTTGTGAACAGCTACCTGAATACCGTCTGGTGATTCGATGCGCACGGCGCCATCATCGTCGGCACGGAGCGGCCGAGGCCAATCGTGATCGCCGCTAGTCGGGCGCGGGTCAGCGCTCGTGCTTGCGCTTGCGAGCGCGCCGCCACCAGGCAAGGAAGAGCCGGTCGAGCAGTACGCCGAGACCGATCGAGATGGCGATCGCAACCCATGTCCGACTGTTGAAGTCGAAGAACAGGAACTCAATCGAGGTTCGCTCGCGGTTTTGCGCAACGAACGCAGCAGTGGCTACAGCGACAAGAATCGTCAGCACTAAGAAGAGCCCTGGGCCGTTACGGCCGGAACCGCCGGGTTGGTCGTCGGACTGGAGATCGTTGTCGCTCACAACCACAGCATGTCAGAAACGGACCCTTGTTACCGACGAAGGCGTGAGGTAGGAGCGCATGGCGTGCGTACCTACCTCACGCCCCCGGTGAAGACGCTTACTTGTGGGACGCTTACTTGAGGGCTTTGAGAAACATCGCCGTCTCTTCGGCGATGGCGGCGGGAACCTCGTAGCCGGTCTGGTCGGTGACGGTGTCCCAGTTGTCGCGCAGGCTTTCGGGCGTGAGCGAATCGGACGTGTAGCCCTGGCACTCGGCGATGAACACTTCGGCGACGCGGCCGCCGCCGACCGAGTACGTACGGCCGGTCGACTCGCAGGACTCGTGGCTCAGGTACGTGACGAGCGGTGAGACAAGCTCGGGTTGCAGCTTTTCGCCGAGCGAACCGAGAAGATCTTCGGTCATGCGGGTTAAGGCGAGCGGAGCAATGGCGTTTGCCTTGATGTTGAACTTGGCGCCTTCGACTGCGAGCACGTTGGTGAAGCCGACGAGACCCATCTTGGCGGCGCCGTAGTTGGCCTGGCCGAAGTTACCGAAGATGCCGGCAGCGGACGAGGTCGACACGATGCGGCCGTAGCCCTGCTCGCGCATGATTTTCCAGGCCGGGCCGGTGACGTTGAATGCGCCGCGGAGGTGAACGTCGAGGACCGGGTCGACGAGGTCCGGGGTCATGTTGTGGAACGATTTGTCGCGGAGAATGCCCGCATTGTTGATGACGATGTCAACCTTGCCGTAGGCGTCGATTGCCGACTTTACGATCGATTCGCCGCCCTCGGGCGTGGCGACCGAGTCGGTGTTGGCAACGGCGTCGCCACCGGCTGCGGTGATCTCATCGACGACCAGTTGCGCTGCGCCCTTGTCGCTGCCTGAACCGTCGACAGAGCCACCGAGGTCGTTCACAACGATGAGCGCACCACGCGCCGCCATCATCAGTGCGTGCTGTCTACCCAGGCCGCCACCGGCGCCGGTGATGATCGCTACTTTGCCGTCGAATCCAAGATCAGTCATGACTATTAACATTACCCACGGGTAACCGAGGTCGACCAACCTTGTGCCATATGGCGGCGAAACTCGTGCGTCTGCCTACTTGCTGACCTGCGACGCAATCCGAACAGGGTTGTCGGCGCTGACAACGACACGTTTGTCGTCGACACGGACTGGGATGCCGAGCCCGTCGGCCAGTGTGAGCGTGCATCCGTCGCGATCGAGGTCGACACGGACCTTGGAGCCATGTCGCGTCAGGTGAAAAGTGATGCCGTCCCACGCTGCCGGAAGGCGAGGGGTGAACTCGATGACGTCGCCACGTTCGACCAACCCGGCGAAGCCGTACACGATGCCGGCCCACACGCCGCCGGCCGACGCGATGTGTACGCCGTCAGCGGTGTTGTTGTGGGAGTTGTGGAGGTCGAGGTACAAGGCCTGCTGGAAGTAGTCAACAGCGAGCTCTTCGTAGCCGACGTTGGCCGCGACGATTGCTTGAACACACGCTGACAGCGATGAGTCTCCAGTGGTAATCGGGTCGTAGTAATCGAAGTTGCGCCGCTTTTGGTCTTCTGAGAAATGTTCGCCGCGCAGGAACATCGCAAGGACAACGTCGGCCTGTTTGAGCACTCGGTGTCGGTAGATCACCAGCGGGTGGAAGTTCAGGAGCAGCGGGTACTTCTCGGGTGGTGTGCCCTTCCAATCCCACGGCTCGAGGTCGAGGAACTCGGAGTCTTGCGGATGGATCTCCAGTTCTTCGTCGAATGGGATGTGCATCGCGTCGGCAGCTGCATCCCACACATCGAGTTCGCCGAGGTCGAGTTCGGTCGAGCGCTGCACGTGTTCGAACATTTCGGGGTTCCACTCGGCGAGGAAACGCACCGTGTGTGCTGCGTAGCGGAGGTTAAAACGCGCCATGACGTTCGTGTAGGTGTTGTCGTTGACGACGGTCGTGTACTCGTCTGGGCCGGTCACCTGGTGGATGTGGAAGCTGCCCGATCCGTTGGTGTTGTAGAAGCCAAGATCGGCCCACATCCGCGCGGTCTCGATGAGAATCTCGGCACCCTCGTGCGCAAGGAACTCGATGTCGCCCGTTGCGTCGAGGTAGCGGCGAAGCGCAAAGACGACCGCTGCGTTGATGTGATATTGCGCAGTGCCAGCGGCGTAGTAGGCCGACGCTTCTTCGCCGTTGATAGTGCGCCACGGATAGAGCGCACCGTTCTCGCTGAGCATTTTGGCCCGCGCTCGAGCGGCGTCGAGCATCTTCCACCGAAAGCGAAGGACCTTCCGCGCGGCCTGTGGGTTGGTGTAGGCGAGGAACGGTGCGACGTACACCTCGGTGTCCCAGAAGTAGTGCCCGTCGTAACCGCCGGCGGTGACAGCCTTCGCGGCGATGCCCTGCTCGTGTGTCCGTGCAGATGCCTGGGCGAGCTGGAACAGGTTCCACCGCAGCGCCTGCTGCGCTCGATCGTCGCCACGCAGCTCGATGTCTGACGCAGCCCAGAAATCGGTGAGCCACGACTGCTGTTCCGAACGCAATTGGTCGAGACCATCGTCGGCGGCGCGCTGCAGGGTTCGTCGACAACGGTCGGCGAGTTCCTCTGCCGGTACGCCAGTGGAGGAGTGGTAGGACGCGAACTTCGTGATCCGGATTGTGTCGCCCGGCTGGGCCTCGACGGTGAACACCGTTTTGGCGAGGTCGTCTTCGGTGCTGTGTTCGATGTCGACTGCACAGGTGGTGTCAACGACATGATGCATACCGACTGCCAACGTCATCGCGCTGTTGATACAGCGGTAGCCGAGGACGGTCTGGTCGCCATCGTGGTCGCTCAAGATTGGCTCGAGCACGCGTCCCGCGAACTGGCTTCCCTGACGCGGATCGGTGGTGGCGTCGCCCTCTCCAAGTGCTGCATTTGGAACGTGGTACTCGTCCTCGCCGTCTTGCCGGTTCATCAGCTGCGAGGAGATGACGATTGGCGCAGCGTCGTCGAGCAGAGTGACCTCGAATGTCATTGCTGCGAGATGGCGGTGCTCGAAGCTGACAAGGCGCGTGGAACTCACGCGGACTCGTTTGCCACCGGGTGTGCGCCAGACGAAGCTGCGCGTCAACTCGCCGGTGCGAAAGTCGAGGGTTCGCTCGTAGTCGCTCTGGTCGGCGGTTTCGAGCAGGAGCGGTTCGTCATCGACGTACAGCTTCATCAGTTTCGCGTCGGGTGCGTTAACGATGGTCTGACCAGTTGTCGCGAACCCGTATGCGTTCTCGGCGTGCTTGATTTGCCAGGTTTCGTGGAACCCGTTGACGTACGTGCCGTGGGAATGAGCGTTGCGCCCTTCCTCGGGGTTGGCGCGCATACCGATGTACCCGTTGCCGACCGCGAACAGCGTCTCGGTATGGCCGAGGTCGTCATCGCAGTATTCGAGTTCGGTCAGCCGCCACGGGTCGACAGGGAATCGATAGTCGGGAAGGGGAGTCGGGTTGGCCATGTCAGTTCAGTGGTGCAGTAGTTCGTCGAGGTCGGCAACAACGAATGTCGCGCCGTGGTCGAGGAGCGCCTGCGGGCCGGCGCCTCGATCGACTCCGATAACCACCGCAAAGTTTCCGGCTTCGCCCGCGGCGACGCCGGAGGTGGCATCCTCGACGACCACTGTTCGTGCTGGGTCAACGCCGAGGCGTTCGGCACCAAGCAGGTAGCTGTCGGGAGCGGGCTTACCGGCAAGCCCTTGATCGGTGGCGACAATGCCGTCGATCACGACGTCGAATCGGTCGCTGAGCCCGGCAGCTTTGAGGACCGGAACGGCATTCTTCGACGACGACACGATGGCGTCGGGGATCGATGCGTTGATCAGGAGCTCGAGTGTGGCCGTCGAACCC
>CAWUXP010000331.1:0-16438 GCA_963926495.1 Candidatus Ilumatobacter herschelensis | reverse complement strand
CCTGTCGCCGAGGGTCCCGCAACGATGAAGATCTCATTTGCCGGCATCTTGAACGACAAACTGCGCGGCTTCTACCGGAGCACATACCAGGATGCCGATGGCGTTGAGCAGGTCATTGCCACCACCCAGATGCAGTCAACCGACTGCCGGCGCGCTTTTCCGTGTTGGGACGAGCCCGAGTTCAAGGCCGTGTTTGGGATCACACTCGACATCGCTGACGGGCTCGACGCCATCTCCAACGGCCCCGAGATCGACCGGGTCACCACAGAAGAAAACAGCGACGGGCGGCGGACAGTAATCCGCTTCGCCGACACGATGACCATGTCGACGTATCTGGTGGCGTTCATCGTCGGCCACCTCGAGATGACAGCACCGACCGACGTCAACGGTTCGCCGATGCGCGTCGTGCACGTTCCGGGCAAGAGCCATCTCACCGGCTTCGGCCTGGACGTCGGCGTGTTCTGCTTGAAGTGGTTCGAGGAGTACTACGGCATCCCCTACCCCAGTGACAAGGTCGACCTCGCAGGCCTCCCCGACTTCGCTGCCGGCGCCATGGAAAACCTCGGCTGCATCACATTCCGTGAGAACCTGCTCCTCGTTGACCCCGCCACTTCAACACAGAACGAACAGCAATTGGTCGTCGATGTTGTCGCACACGAACTGGCCCACATGTGGTTCGGTGACCTCGTCACGATGCGCTGGTGGAATGGCATCTGGTTGAACGAGGCATTCGCCACCTTCATGGAGATCGCTGCGTGCGACGCCTACCGGCCCGACTGGGAACGCTGGACCAGCTTCGGTCTTGAACGCAGCGCGGCATTTGATGTCGACGCACTCGACAGCACTCGTTCGGTCGAGTTCGAGGTCCGTTCCCCTGCCGACTGCGAAGGCATGTTCGACGTTCTTACCTATCAAAAGGGCGGATCATTGCTCCGCATGTTGGAGCAGTATCTCGGCGCGCAGTCCTTCCGTGAAGGCGTCAGTCACTACCTCCGACTGCACTCGTACAAGAACACCGAAACGAACGATCTGTGGGACGCCATCGAGTCAACCTCCGGTGAGCCGGTCCGGCGAATCATGGACTCCTGGATCTGGCAGCCAGGCTTTCCGCTGATCACGGCGACACTCAGCGATGATGGCGCGAGCGTCAACCTCAGCCAGCAGCGGTTCCTCCTCAACCCTGAATCGGCGACCGATCCGACCGGGCAGATGTGGGTCGTCCCGGTTCACGTCAGCAACGGCGACACGACCACCATCGTGCTGCTCGACAGCGTGCACACCACTGTCACCTTGGCCGACCCGGCGGCGCCGGTGATTGTCAATGCTGGCGGACACGGTTTCTACCGCGTTGCCTACGACACGACGTTGCGCGCCCGCCTCGCCGACGCCCTCGGCGACATGAGCACGCTCGAGCGATACAGCCTCGTCGATGACGCCTGGGCCGCAACCGTGGCGGGACGCCTCTCGGCCGTCGAGCTCCTCACCTTCCTCGAAGAATTCGGTGACGAACGCGAGCACGCCGTCTGGCAGGCGGTGGTCATTGCCCTCCGCGGAGTCAGCCGGCTCATCGACGACGACGCGCTGCCAGCATTTCAGCTCCGAGTCCGAGGGCTGGTCCAGCCCGCACTCGCCGAACTTGGCGAGCCGCAAGCAGACGAGAGCGATCTGACTGCGAAGCTTCGCGGCCTGCTCTTGTCAACTGCCGGCGTGCTCGGGCGTGACGAGTTCGTCATCGATCTCTGCCGCGACCTGCTCGAGTCATCTGCCGAGCCCGACAACGGCGTCGACCCTGAACTCGTCGCAGCAGCCACGTCGGTCGTTGCGGCGACCGGAACCGTTGCCGATTACGAGCGATTCCAGCATGGCTTCCTGAACGCCTCGACCCCCCAGGAGCAGCTCCGACAGCTGTACGCACTCACCGAGTTCGATGACGAAGCGTTGATTCTGCGGACCTGCGAGTTTGCGTTGACCGACGACGTCAAGACACAGAACGCTCCGTTCATCCTGCGCATGGCCATGGCCAACCGTCGCCACGGCCCGGCCGCCTGGGGGTTCATCAAGGACCACTGGGAGCACGCCAACAAGCAGTTCCCGACGAACACGATCTCGCGCATGGTCGACTCCGTGAAAATGCTGACCACATCCGAATTGGTTGCCGATGTGCAGATGTTCTTCGTCGAACATCCGATCCCGCAGGCCGTCAAGACACTCGACCAAATTCTCGAACGGCAGGGCATCAATGCCGCCCTGCTTGCCCGCGATGCAGCAGATCTTCGCACCCATCTGACATCGTGATCGTTGGCCCGATCCAACGCGCCGACAGGAGCGGCGACATGCTGGGTCGACGCGCATTCTTAACGGGCACAGTCGCAGCCGCCGTACTCGCAGCATGCGCTGGCGAGAGTGAAGGCGAAACGTCGCCCACAGCGGCAACAAACGGGCCAGATGCCAACACCGGCGTTGTCAACGACGACATGGCCAACGAACCGAACCTGGCAGGCCGGTTCGCGCCTGTTGCATCGATTATCACGCGTTGGCGCCAGGATCCGTTTGCATTCGGGAGCTATAGCTATTTGCCACCGGGTGCTCGCCCAGCTGACCGGGCTGCCTTGGGCGCGTCCGTCGACGGACGGCTGTTCTTCGCCGGCGAGGCCACTTCGCTCGACTACCCAGCCACCGTTCACGGAGCGCTGCTCTCCGGTCGTTCGACTGCAGCCGAAATCGACGCAACTGCAAACGATGGGGAGACGATTTTAATCATCGGGGCCGGCGCTGCTGGCCTCGGCGCAGCCCGCTCGCTGGTCGATGCTGGCTACGCCGTGACCATCGTCGAGGGTCGCGACCGAATCGGGGGTCGCGTGCACAGCGACACGAGTCTCGGGGCCTCACTAGAGATCGGAGCAGGTTGGATTCACGGCGCTGACGGCAACCCCCTGACCGAGCTTGCCGAGCAGTTCAACGTCGAACGATTTGTCACAGACGAAGACGAGAGCGTTCTCTATGACACCGATGGCGAGGAAGTCGACGAGGACCTGCTTGAGTCGATGGAGGATCTGCTCCAGCAGCTTGACTTCGATGGTGCCACGACTGTCGGCGATGTCATCGAGCGCACCATCGCTGAACTCGACCAGGACGAAGCGCGCATCGCCCGCTACGTCGCTGGTTCGGTCGCCGAGCACGAGGCTGCTGCTGACATCGGCCAGCTCTCACCCGAGTCGCTGGTCGAAGGCGAACAGTTCGGGGGCGACGAGACAGTGCTGCCCAACGGTTACATCAATCTGCTGGCGCCACTGGCCGACGGCATCAATGTGCAGTTGGAACGAATCGTTACCTCCATCGGCCGCAGCGACGATGGCGTAGAAATCCAGTTCGCCGACGACTCGGTCATCTCCGCTGACCGAGTACTGATCACCGTGCCGCTCGGCGTACTCAAAGCCGGTGTGATCATGTTCGAACCCGAACTCCCTGGTGACAAGCTTGCCGCCATCAGCCGGCTCGGTATGGGCGTGCTCGACCGCGTCATTCTCGAGTTCGACGAGGTCTTCTGGGACGAAGACGTCGACCTCATTGGGTACGTCGGTGACGAACCTGGCCTCTTCATCGAGTGGGACAACTGGGCACGAGTGGTTGGCAAGCCAATCATCGTCGGCTTCAATGCCGGATCGGTTGCCGAACGAATCGAAGCCCTGCCGGACAACGAAGTCATCGCCCTTGCCGTGCAGGTACTGACCAACATCTACGGATAGCTCGTCCCTATTCGTCAGTCAGCACAGTCCAGGGTTGTCATGGCTCCGAAGACTTGCCAGACCGCGGAACAACTCATGTCACAACAAACAGCCGACAGCATGCCGAAATCAGCAGGCATGTCAAGTGACGAAAATCATCGCAGGAGTCGCCGCCGTGGCGGCGGTCATGACGGTCGCGTCGGCTGGGGGCGGCGCCTTGACTTCGACGTAGTTCTCGATCTCGAAATCAATATCGCGAAACAGTGCCATCCATTCACTAATCAGCAGGTTGAACTCGATGCCGCCCGAGTTCCCAAAACCGCGGGAAGCTTTCCGCCGGGTCCGCTGGATAACGCACAATCAAGGACTAATGGGGCTCTGAACGACCCGCCCTGTTACGTGCTCCCTATATATTCTTCAAAATTCTGCTCAAGATGTGGTCACATCAAGTCGATGCATCCGGTGATGCAGGTTTTCGCCACCACGTTGGATAGCAGGGTCCTCGTTGACTCCCGACCGTGGCTCTGCACAATCGCTCATCGCGGAAGCTTCGATCGGCTGCCCAAGGCTGCTCGCCGACCTGAAGTGCTGTACAGCCGAGATAGCGAGGACCAGTGCACGCTCGACGGTGACGGTGCACAGGACGCGTTCGAACGAGCGATCGATTTCGTGCAAGAGACCTCAACGCATATTCCGCCGATTTGCACGATCAAACGCGCAGACGATCGGCACGACCGCGGCAACACGCTGGTCGAGATGCTCATCGTCATCATGCTGATGGGCGTCGTCGTCACCGCTCTACTCTCGGCCATGCAGGTGACTATCAAGGCCACCACGGTCGACCGAGAACAGGCCGTTGCGTTCTCGATCCTGCAAGCAGCGTCCGACCAGATCTTTACGGGGCCCCACGAATCGTGCCTCACCGGAAACGCCGTGTCGACGTACAACGCCCGGGCGCAAGGTGCAGCAATTCCAACGGCGTGGCAGAGTTCGCCTTCCGTCGCACTGCCGGGTGTCTCAATCGACGTAATCAGCGTCGAGTACCTCGGCCGAGCGGGCGTCGACGACGACTTCGAGTGGGGTTCGTTCTGCTTCGAAGGCCCAAATTTTGGCGACAGCCCACTCAAAACCCAGCGAGTCATAATCCAACTCACCTTCCCAGACGGCACAACAACCCAAACCCTCGAGATGGTGAAGAGCACATAGTGAGCGCCGAACACGACAACCAACCGTCACGTGACGCAGGGTTCACACTCATCGAGATGACCGTCTCACTCGTCATCATGGGCACGGTTATGGCGGCGCTCGCACTAGCTGTCTCGGTCACACTTCTGGCAACTCCGACCGCCTCGGATCGAATTGATGACTCGCGCGCCACACGCGGCCTGACGACGTGGCTCACACAAGACACCACTTCAACGCCTAATGTCATTCCTGCGGGCCCGCTCGGCGGGATGAACACCTCGCCGACTGGTGCAGCGAGCGGCGCGAACGACTGCGGGGGTACGGGCCAGAACATCGTGCACATGACCTGGACCGAGACGTTTGAGAGCACCGCCACGTACGTTGCGAACTATCGGTTCGTTGGTGACGGGATCACGGCACGGGTGGCCCGGTACACATGTTCACGGCAGGGAACGGGTCCTTTCACCACGGCCCGTGCACAATTTCTCACACCAAAGCTAGATGCGACAACCCCACCGATCGGGGACTTTGACACAACAGCCAACTTGCTTTCATTTACCTTGACCGGCCAATCTGGCGAAACTGTGCTCATCGAGACCAGCTCTCGCAACCCATTGGACTTCTTCCCCTGATGTACACGAAGCCCTCAAACCCCGACGCTCCCGCCCACTCCGGAAAAAATGCAGGGCTTGCCTTGCCAATGGTGCTCGTGCTCATCACCGCCATCTCCATCGTCGTCATCGCGCTGGCGTCGTACACGATCTCCAACCTCCGGTACTCCCGCGTGACCGAGGATCGCAGCGATCGGCTGTCGGCTGCCGATGCGGGCATGAGATACGCGATCGACCAACTGCGCCTGCGGAACGCCGGCTGCGTCCTCGACACTCAGAAAGCCGTGCTGCCTGGTGTTGCGGCCGACTTTAACGGCGCATCCGCAGCAGTCACGTGCCAGATGGTCACGACAGGCTTTGAAGGAATCCAGGCCTACGCGGCAGTGATGACCGGTGAGGGCCTCGGCGTCAACGAGTACCTCCTGAGCGCCCAGGGCGGCGCTAGTAAGCCCAAGACGCTCGGCGGACCGGTCTTCATGACGCGTCTCAACTACTCGGATGGAACGGGAGCATTCGACTTGAATGCTCCCGTTCGAATCGAGAACGGTCCGCTGCTCTACCACGACACCACTGGTAGTTCGCCGTGTACATCGGTTCGGTCGAGCACCATGCCCGCAGACATCGTCTTCACACCCGAACTGATCTTTGGACCGGTCTGCGTGACCGTCGGCTGGAAAGAGCTCTTCAAGTCGCCAGCAGTGCCCGACCTCACCACACTGCCGATCCGCAATGGATCGACGGATTTTACCGACATCGACGGCTGTCGCTTGTTCCAACCTGGTCGCTACACGGTGCCACCGGCGACCGCCGACGAAGACGCCTACTTCCAGACTGGCGACTACGTGATGGACTTCAGCGATGAATGGGAAATTCGACAGTCGATCGTCACCGGCGGCCGCATCAACCCCGCGACCACAACCGTGAACGACGTCAACTCCACCACCGCGGCATGCAGCGCTCTCCAGGATGCCGATCCCGCAGCCCTGCTTCCGGTGGAAGAATTCGGCATCACTATCTACTTCGCCAAAGCGGCACGCCTCAACATCGCAACACAGGCTTCCGCTGAATTCCACAGCCGCGAACAAGGCGCGAACTTCGTCAGCCTGCAAGCCCTCTGCACACCGAACGGATCGTGGTGCAATGTTGGCGGCGACGGTGGACTGGGCGTCGCAAGCACACTCACGGCGACATCGGACTTCTTCGTCAACACCGACAGCGGCAACGCGAAGGAACTGGTCGCGCACGCGCTGATCTATGCCCCACTCGGCAGCCTCGACATTGGAAACGCCACCAGCACAGCCGAACAGAAAATGCTCGGTGGCTTGATCGTGTCTCGGCTCCAGCTGCAGTCGTCCGCTTCAGCGTCAAATTTTGAGATCGCTGTCCCCACCAGCCCAATCACCGCAGAGATCTTATTGGTCTCAACGGCGGTCAAAAGCGGAGAAACCGCTGTTCAGGCCATCGTGCAATATCGCCCCTACGAGCCCGTTCTCGACGATCGCATCAAGATCAACTCGTGGCGCGTATGTGAAACAAGTGCGTGCACCACGACGGGAACCAACGCAGGCTGCGGTTCCGGTGACGCTGTGTGGACCAGCGACTTCTGGAACTCAAGCAACACGTCGCCGACACCGGACCACACCGAGTTCACATCGAGCCCAACGCTCTCATACAACTGGGGTAATGGCAGCCCGAACGCGGTCATCGACATCAACGGATTCCGGGCAGAGTTCACTCGTGTGGTCGACTTTCCGAGTGCGGGAACCTATCGATTCACCTTGCGCACCGACGACGGCAAACGCCTTTTCGTCAACGGTTCGCCGGTCTTAACTGATTGGACCGCCCAGACTTGGTTCGAAGGGATCAACACGGTGGATGTCACCTTCACCGAGGCCCAGCGTTGTTCAGTGTCGCTCAAACTCGAGTACCGCGAGATCTCTGGCCAGGCTGAGGCCAAGATGACCTGGGCCAAGCTTTCCTAATTCTTCAAGCTTCGTGAATCGTCGCTATGAAGGGCATCGGCTCCACAACCAGGAGACAACTGAATGATTACCGCGATGCCAGGTCCTGACGGCGACGCTCCAACCGCGGCGTTGTAACTCAACCTTCTTTGGATCGTCGTGGAAGCGGCGTCGTCGTCTTCATACAGGTTGCCTTTGCCATGGCCGCGACCCGCTTTGGCCGAGCGGAGCACGCCGTCCGCATCACGTCGCGTCGCCGAACTTGATGATTTTCGAACTTGGATTTGTCGGCTTCCTCTTCACTGGGTACGCCTTCATGGACACAATGGCGGCGATCACGGCCGGTGCCATGGCGGAACGCTGGAGGTGGAATTCGTTCGTCTCGTGGGGTCTGTTCTCCGGCCCCGTGTGCTCACCGTTATTCAGAGCCTGGACGTGGGGTGGCAGATGGTTGAGCCAACTCGGCAACAACGTCTGACTTGGTTTTAGATCCGTCGATTTCGCCGGATCCGAGGCCGTACACGCCGTCGATGGTGTGGCCGGCCTCGCCGGTGCCCTCATATGCGGACCGCGCATCGACAAACCCCGTGCGCTGCTTGGCCACAACATCCCGATGGCGATGTTTGGGACAAACGTCCTGCTCTTCGGCTGGTACGGCTTCAACGCCGCTTCGACGTTCGCTCCAACCGACGTCCAGCCCACCACCGTGGCGCTCAACATCGCGCTCGCCGCGGCCTGTGGGCGCGAGTTACACGTCCTTCTCGCTACAGAGCCGACTCGCCGCTGGCAGACGAGTTCGGCACCATGTAAACGGACGGGCAGCCAGCACCGATACGTGTGGTCAGCGCGCCTTGCCGGGACCGGCGATCTCGTAGATCGTGACGGTGCCACTGACCTCGTTGCCGACAACGAGGAGCGCCTTGCCGTTCGGGCTGTCTTGCGGCGTGATGACAGTGAGGCCCTCTGGGCCGAGGTCGCCGGCCGTTCCGGCCTCAGCGTCGCCGGTGAAGTTCCGGTTGTTGACGTACTGGACAAACTTCGGGTTTTTCGGCGTGGTGATGTCGTACACCATGACGCCACCGACGCGCTCGAGACCGATGAATGCATACGTCTTGGAGTACAGCTCTGCGATGACGACGCCTTCGGGCTCGGGGCCTTTGTCGTCGCTCCGGCTGTCGAAGGAGTCGTTCTCGTCGTTGGTGGAGTTGAAGTCGCCGGGCAACATGCTGGCGGTGATCTGTTCGAACTGGTCACCGCTGTCGAACACGAGCGTGCCGTCGGCAGCCCAGATCGAGAACGACCGTGCACCATAGGTGTACAACTCCGTGGACGGTGTCGTGACAGGGACGAACTGGTCCCTGTCCAGCTCGAACCCGATCGTGTCGAAGCTCGTTGTGGTATTCAACCGGCCGAGCTGGTTGTCGGCCTGGAGGTCCGAAGCGTTCGGGAACACGGTCGGGTCAAGCGTCCGATCCTTGATGCGGGCTTCTTCGGAGAAGCAGTCGTAATCGCGGGCGTCGCCTTCGTTGGCGCTGACAAGGTAGGTCTGGCCGGCGAACTCGTAGGCGTCGATTGCGTCGGGCATATACATGCCGTGCACCGGCCAGTTCCCGATGTTGATGCCACCATCACGGTTGCTGGCGTCGAGGCCGTTGCCAGGCAAACTGTGGTCTTTGAAGCCGAGAGGAAGGATGTCCGTGACCGTGGCGGAAGCGAGGTCGATGACGGCGAAAGCATTGTTCTCCTGGAGCGATACCCACGCCGTCGTGGAGTCGGCATCGATTGCGACATACTCCGGTTCGAGGTCCTGGGCAACAGAAGCATTCGGGCCAAAGATCCGGACACCGGCAGCGCGCAGCGCCTCGATGTCTCCGTTGAATGCAGTGAAGCCAGCAGTTTCAACGTCGGCCTGGATCACAGCGGCGGCGCCGTCCGACACGTCAATGATGCTGACCGAACCCTCGGGATCGCCGGCACCGTCGGCGCAGTAATTGTCGGGCTCACCCTCGTTAGCGACAACAAGCTTGGTGCCGTCGGGGGTGAAGGTGACCATGTCGGGCAGCGCCCCGACGACGACTGACGACAAGAACGTGCCATGGGTGGAATAGAACTCGATGGTCCCTGGAAATGTTGGGGATGCGGGGTCCTGCACAGCAATAGCCAAGACTCCATCTGAGACAGCAACGCTGTTGACGCCACCGCCGGTCTGCGACACCAGGGTCTCGAGGAACTGGGGGCTTCCCGGCGTGCTGATATCCAGCACGTCAATCGCTCCCTTTTGGGCATTCACGACGAACAAGCGTTGTGTCGAGGGGTCGTGGGCCACGATCTCGGCAGCACTTTCGTCGTACTGGCCGGTGTCGTACGAGCCGATGGCGGTGAGCGCGACGCTGGGCTTGGGCGCAGCGTCGGCGGACGTCGCGGCGAAGGCTGACGCCGCCAGGCCGACCGTCAGGATCCCGGTCATCGCACGGCGGTGGCCCCGTCGGGCGGTTCGACCGGAGGGATGCGAAGGGTCGGATTGACACTGGTGAATGTTCATGGCCAGAACCGTAGGAAAGCCGGATGAACTATAATCGTTGGCCAGATAGCCCGGCGGCGAATCTTGGGTGAACGCTCAGATCGCTTGGCGAAGACGGTCGGGCTCTGCCGGGTCGGACCCGGTGAGACACCTCACGACGACGATCTCCTCGGAACAATCGAACCCAGGGATCCAATTCAGGGTGGAGCTAAGGGGAATCGAACCCCTGACCTCTTCATTGCGAACGAAGCGCTCTACCAACTGAGCTATAGCCCCAAATTACGAAAGCGCAGTGTAGCGCTCGATTCGGTGGACCGTTAGCGCTGTTCGAGCCAGCCGTTGTTCCACTCGCCACTCTCGCGCTCACGCAACTGTGCAAGCACGTAGACGTAGCCGCACAGGCCGAGAAACGACAGGCCGAATGCCCAGAGCATCGCCGTCGAATGCGTGGTCGCAGCGAGGAACATCGTGCAGGCAGCAGTGACGAGGAGAATAAACAGAACGTTCATCCGGCGCCGTTTCAGAGCGGCAGACCGACTGACTGTGGGGCCCGCCTGTGGACGGCTTTGGCTTGCAGTGATGTCGCCGTGAGAGCGATAGCGCGTTGATTCGCTGGTTTGGTCGGGGCGCTGTACCGGGCGCTGGCGAGTTGCCGTGCCGCCACCGCGCATCGATGTCTGACGGACTGGTGCCTGACGCACGGGTGCCTGGCGAACCGAGCCGTGACCGGGACGGCCCCCTGCGGCTTGACGCTGCAGCGGCGAAGACGACTGCGCAAGCGGACGGCCCATGGACCTGACTGACCCGCGACCAGACGACGAGTTGCTCTGCAGTTTGTTGAGCTGCTGCCGGAAGTCCGTGACCGACGAGTTGGGTCGATTGTCGATGCGCGAGCGCAGCATCGGCGGAATGAGGACAGCAGCCCAGGCTGCTGCGACGACGAGGAGAACGAGTTTGGCCATAAGTGAGATGCGAGATGCGAGATGTCAGATGCGAGAGTTCAGTCGGCCAACAACAGATCGGTTCTGCTGCGCAACGGCGTATATGAAGATTCTAGGACAATTGTAACTGTCCACGCAACAAAGGGCGTGTTGCGCGTCACACGATCGTTGTACGTCAACAATCCTGGCGACCGGAGCGAGCGGCAAAAGTCAGGCCAGATCGGCCTCTCTTGGTGCTGCAACCTCGCTGGCGCGCCGATACGTGCCGGATCGGCCACCGGTTTTTTCCCACAGTGCTAGGTCCGTGATCGTCATCGCGCGATCGGCTGACTTACACATGTCGTAAATGGTCAGCGCCGCAACACTGCATGCGTGCAGGGCCTCCATCTCGACGCCGGTCCGCTCGATGCAATCGACGTGCGCCTCGACAGTGATGCGGTCGTCGCCGACTTCGAAGTTGACGGAAACGCTGGAGATCATCAGCGGATGACAAAGTGGAATCATGTCAGAGGTCCGCTTCGCCGCCTGGATACCAGCAACGCGCGCAACAGAGAGGACGTCGCCTTTCTTCACCTCGCGGTGAACAATCGCGGCGATGGTCTCCGGCTGCATTTGTACGTCGCAACGCGCAACGGCGTGACGGTGCGTCGGATCTTTCGGGGAGACATCGACCATCCGAGCGTGGCCTGCGGAGTCAAGGTGTGTGAACTGTGGATCGCTCATGGAGTCACGACGGTACCCGTCGAGGCGCCGGCCCTCTCAGTCACGCGCCCCAACACAGCGTGGCGTCGGCCTCAGATTGGTACGGTTCGCGTCATGACCGAGCAGGCGCCCCTTACCTACGACGCACTCGACCACATTCGGGTCGACGGCACCGAGTTCCTCCGCCTCGTCGATGGCGCCGACCTCACTGCGTCGGTCTTGACCTGCCCCGGCTGGCGGCTCGGCGACCTCGTCTACCACGTCGGTGAAGTTTGGAACTTCTGGGCCTCCATCGTCTCCGAAGGAATCACCGACCGCAACGACGTGCGCAACGTAGCCGCCCCGACGCGGCCCGAAACCGACACCGAGTTAGTTGCATCAGCGTTCGAATCCCACGTCCGCCTCTGCGAGACGCTCGACGCCGCCGATCTCGACCGGAAAGTTTGGACGTGGACGGGTGCTGCCCAACCAACGGCATGGGTCCGCCGCCGGATGGCGCAGGAAACAATGATGCACCTCGTGGACGCCGGTGTGGCCCTCGGGTTCGAAATAGACTTCTCTTCTGACATCTGCGCCGACGGGATCGACGAGTTCCTCATGTGGTTCGCTGCGTCCGATCGCCGCGAAGGCGAAATGAAGGTTGGCGGCACCGTCCATCTGCACTGCACCGACCCCGGTCTTCCCGAAGGCGCCGGCGAATGGTTCATCGCCGCCATGAAGGAACCAGCAGCCACCTTCACCCGCGAGCACCGCAAGGGCGACGTCGCGATCCGCGGCCGCGCTCAGGACATCTTGATGTGGCTGTGGCGCCGCGATAACGAAGGCCTCGAAATGATTGGCGACAAGGTAGTAGCCAGAAGATTTCGAGCCTTCAGCGAACTCGACTAGAGCGAGAAGCGAGAAGTGCGACCCCGCCGAGCAAAGCGAGCTCAGGCGCCAGCCTGAGGACTCGCAACTCGACGACGGAGTCGGCGGTGCGCCGCAGGCGCACGGGCGGCGTCAGCCGCCCAGTTGCGACATACTCTTCGTCGGCCGAGTGAAGTTGACCTGGTTGATCTGGTGGCCAGCCCACTTGGTTCCGACAGCGGCTTCGATCCGGGTGGCGAGCTGATCTTCTGATTCGCCAGACCGCAGGGCTTCGAGCAGACCGAACTCCTTCGTGGCGAACAGGCAGGTCCGAAAGTCACCTTCGGCAGTAAGCCGCACGCGATCGCAATCGCCACAGAACGGCTTCGTCACGGTCGGAATGATGCCGATCCTCGAACCGGGATCGTCGGCACCGTGGAGGCCGCCATCGAGGTAGCGGAACCGATCGGCAGGAGCGGCACCCCGTGCGGGCATCACCTCAATCGGGTAGACAGCGCTAATTTTCTCGACAATTTCGTCTTGACCGACAACCGTTTCAGTCATCCAGTGACCGTCAGCTTCGAGCGGCATGAACTCGATGAAGCGCATCTCGACGTTCTGCTCGCGACCGAACGTGGCGAGGTCAACAATTTCGTTGTCGTTGGTGCCCCGCTCGATCACTGCATTGATCTTCACCGGTGCAAAGCCGGCTTCCTGAGCAGCCTTGATTCCGTCGAGCACATTGTCGAGCTCGTCACGACGCGTCATCTGGAAGAACTTCTCGCGTTCGAGCGTGTCGAGGCTGATATTGACCCGCTTGAGCCCTGCAGCCTTCAGCTTCGAGGCGACGAGACGCATCGTGGCGCCGTTGGTCGTCATCGACAGATCGATCGGTCCGTTCGGACCCTGCAGCTTGGAGAGCATCTCAACAAGGACCGGGAGGTGCGCACGAACGGTGGGTTCACCACCCGTGAGGCGGATCCCCTTCACGCCATAACGCTCCACGAAGATCCGGGCGAGCTGCTCGATCTCTTCGAACGACATGACCGCTGAACGGTCAAGCCAATTCATGCCTTCTTCGGGCATGCAGTAGGTGCACCGAAAGTTGCACCGGTCGGTTACCGAGATACGGAGGTCTTCGATGTGCCGACCAAATGGATCGATGAGCTTTTCGAAGTCGCCAGCCATGTGACGAGTCTACGACTCGCGGCTCACTTGATGGCCAACGCGACTCGCCGTCGACCGGTTGGGCTTGCCAACCGTGACGAGTCAGCGCAGCAGCAACACGGCGACTTCGCCGCCGGCAATGACGCCGCTGCCATCAGGCACCACAGCCATGGCGTCGGCGTTGGCTGTGGCCGCGAGCTGATGACTGCCCTGCGCCCCGACCGGCACCACGTGATAGCGGCCGTCTTCCTGGAACGACCCGTTGACCCGCATGAAGTGGACCTTCCCGTCGGCGTTGCGAATGAGGTCTTGATCAACGATCGAAACAATACTCGTTCGGGCCAATTGCCGGTGGCCCATCATTCGACGCAGTGCCGGCCGCGCCATCAGTTCGAAGCTGACCATCGAGCTGACCGGATTGCCGGGAAGGCCGAATATGGGCACGCCGTCGAGCTTGCCGAATGCGAACGGCTTGGCCGGCTTGATCGCCATCTGCATCCACGTCATGTCGGCGATGCGGCCGAGTACTGCTTTCATAATGTCGTAGTCGCCCATCGACACGCCACCGCTCGACACGATCGCGTCGCAGTCGGCAGCCGCGCTGCGCAGGACACGCTCGAGTTCGGCTTCGTTGTCACGGACGACACCGAGGTCGACGACGTCGCAGCCAGCTTCCGCGAGCATCCCGGCGAGCATCGTCTTGTTGCTCTCACGGATTTGTCCTGGCGCCAACGGTGATCCATCAGTTATCAGCTCATCGCCGGTCGACAACACGGCCACCTTTAGGCGCCGATACACCGTGACCTGCTGCGCATTGACGCTGGCGAGTACACCTTCGATCGCCGGGGTGATGATCGTTCCGGGTTCGAACAGTTCCTCACCAACGAGCACGTCGTCGCCAGCGCGACGGATCGCGGTACCAGCGCCAACGGACTCGCTGAGCCGCACTCGTTCGACGATCACACCGTCGCGTTCGATCTTGCCGAGACGCTCGGAATACTCGACCATCACGACCGCGTCGGCCCCTCCGGGCATCGGCGCACCCGTCATAATGCGGACCGCCTGCCCTGGGCCAAGGTCAGCCTGCGGTGCTGCACCGGCGGCGATCTCGTAGATGACATCGAGGTCGACAGGCACGTTGGCGACATCTTCGGAGCGAACGGCATACCCGTCGACTGCAGTGTTGTCGAACGGCGGAACGACCTCCGTCGACACAATGACCTCGGCGAGCACGAGCCCGCCAGCCTCTGCTCGAGCCAAGATCACCGGCTCACGCGGCGGACACGATTCGAGAACGAAGGCCTGCGCATCTTCCAACGGCGTCATAGACCAGATCGTACGGCGGCTGCGATCTGTCACACCATGGTCTGACACACCGTGGTCTGGCCTCGGTGTGCCAGAACGGCTCCTATCGTGGGGGATGTGACGACTGCGTTGACCGCGTTCCCTGCCGACGGCTTCACTGCCCGATGGACACACCTCGACGGCCCTGGCAACGAGACCGTCGATCTCCGCTGGGAGAACGAAGGGTGGACCGTCACCAGCGAAGTCGCCGGGGCGAACGTGTCCTACGTTCTTCGGTTGTCGGCCACCTGGTCGATCCGCCAATTTCTGTTATTCCGCGATCTCGACGAGCCAGATCTGTGGCTCGGTACCGACGGCAGTAGCCGCTGGGGCGAACTGAACGGTGCCCACCGGCCTGACCTCGACGGCTGTTACGACATCGACCTGTCGATCACGCCGTTCACGAACACGTTGCCGATCCGTCGGCTGCAACTCGACGTTGGAGATGCCGCCGACATCACGACCGCAATGGTCGATGTCGTCACCCTCGGCATCGTCCCGGTCCACCAGCGTTATCACCGACTCGCAACAAATCGCTTCGCCTACAGCAACCTCGACTCGGGCTTCGAGACCGAATTCGACATCGATCCGTACGGCCTGGTCAACGACTACTGCGACCTGTTCCGCCGGCTGTAAGAGTTCTCAGTACTCGAGGTTGCCCAGGAACTTACGCAGGCCATCCTGCAGTTCCGGATTGACCAAGCCGAGCTCGATCGACGCAGTCAGGAAGCCGAGCGGGTTACCCGTGTCGTGGCGACTCACGTCGGACAGCACGGCGTGGAACGGCGCCCGTGCGGCCTGTGCCCTGAGCGCATCGGTGAGCTGCAGTTCGCCGCCGCGACCGGGTTGCAATGCGGCAATCTCACCCCAGGCATCGGCTGTCAGCACGTACCGGCCGGTGATGATGTAGTTGCTCGGGGCCTCGTCGACAGGAGGCTTCTCAACGAGGTCCTTAACCGCGATGACACCGTCGTCGGACAGCTCGCCCGACGGATCAATCACGCCATACGAGCTGACCTGGTGCCGCGGCACCTCGGCAACAGCGACGACGCTGCCGCCGGTCGATGCACACACGCCGTTCATCTGAGCGAGCAGCGCTGATGAACCCATGATCTCGTCGGGCAGCATGACGGCGAACGGTTCGTCACCGACTGCTTCCTGCGCACAACCAACAGCATGACCGAGGCCCTTCGGGTTGTCCTGGTAAACGATCGTTACACGCCAATCGCGTCCGATCGAGCGGAGGCGGTCGGCCAATTCGGTCTTGCCGGATTCGTCAAGTTTGCCGATGAGCTCGTCGTTTGGTTCGAAATATGCCTCGATCGCTGGCTTATTCCGGCTGCTCACAACGATGATGTGATCGATCCCCGCACCCAGCGCCTCGTCGATGACGATCTGCAGCGCTGGCTGATCGCCGATCGGGAATAATTCCTTG
>CAWUXP010000330.1:0-3753 GCA_963926495.1 Candidatus Ilumatobacter herschelensis | reverse complement strand
CTCGTTCGTCAGTGCATCCTTCGGGATGTCGACGAGCGTGGGGCCCGGGCGACCCGTGGTGGCAATGTGGAAGGCCTGACGGATCGCCATCGGGATCTCGTCGGCCGACATGACCAACTCGTTGTGCTTGGTGCACGACCGTGTGATCCCGACCGTGTCGCACTCCTGGAATGCGTCGGTACCGATAGCGGCTGTTGGAACCTGACCGGTGATCGCCACCATTGGAATGGAGTCCATGAAGGCGTCCATCAGCGGCGTGACGAGGTTGGTCGCTGCCGGACCCGACGTGACCATGGCGACGCCCGGTTTGCCGGACACGTGTGCGTACCCCTCAGCAGCGTGACCGGCACCTTGTTCGTGGCGCACGAGCACATGGCGGATGGGGCTGTCCATCAACGGGTCGTACGCCGGAAGGATGCAGCCGCCGGGATAACCGAAGATCAGGTCGACGTTCTCGTGTTCGAGCGCTCGAATCAAGGCCTGTGCGCCGGTGATCCGTTCGGGTTTTGCTGGTGAATCAGTCATGTGACTGGGTCTTTCAGTTCAGGGGATGTGATGGAGGCGAATGATGGTGAAAAAGCAAACGACCTCCCGGCTGGGAGGTCGAGGAGCACACGCAGCAGAAGCTGAGCGCGCTACCAAATAAGTACTACGAGGGCAATGTTCGGCGCGCTCAAGAGTTCCATAGTGGGATCATCATACCGTGAAAATCTCACCTTGAGCAGTACGTCCTCGACCACCGACCGCTGCGACCCGGAAAACGCCTCCGGGCCGTGCGCTGTGGTCAAGCCGGGAAGGCGCCTTGCAGCCGCGCAGCAGTCAGGGTGTTCTCCATGAGGCAGGCGATTGTCATGGGCCCGGTTCCGCCCGGCATCGGTGTGAGCCAGCGCGCCACCTCGGCAACACCGGGGTCGACGTCGCCAACGATCCCGGCCTCTGTTCGCGACACGCCGACATCAATGACTGCCGCTCCCGGCTTGACCATGTCTGCGGTGATCATACGCGCTTGGCCAGCTGCACCGATAACGATGTCAGCCTCACGAACGACAGCTGCCATGTCGGCGGTTCGGGAGTGCGCCATCGTGACTGTGGCATCAACGCCCTTACGGTTGAGCAGCAAGGACAGCGGGAGTCCGACAAGCGTCGACCGACCGATAACGACCGCACGAGCACCAGAGGTCGGCACCTCGTACTTCTCGAGCAACCGCATGACGCCGAGCGGCGTACAGCCGACCAGACCCGGGCGACCACGGACCAGGCGGCCCATCGACCGCTCGGTCAGCCCATCGACGTCTTTGTCTGCAGGAATGAGGTCGAGCACAGGCTCTGGGTTCAGGCCGTCAGGGAGGGGCAGTTGGACGAGAATCCCGTGCACCGAGTCGTCGGCTGCCAACTCGCGCACGACAGCTTCGACTTCGGCCTGCGTGGCAGTCTCGGGGAGATCAACGTGACGCGCTTGAAAACCGGCCTCGACCGCCTTCTTGTGCTTACTGCCGACGTAGCGCTGCGAGGGGCCGTCGTTGCCAACAAGCACCGTTGCCAGGCACACGTTCGGCGAACCTGCTGCATCAACCGTCGAGCGCAGCCCCGCAATGATCTCGTCGCGCAGTGCATTTCCATTCATCACAATTGCAGACATATACGTCCAGGTTAGTCGCTCTCACCCACGCCCAGATCACGCCCAAACCGCCTCCACGAGCAACTACAAACCGCCTCCACGACCCGGGCCGCTCCGTCCCTAAAACGACCGATCCCCCCAAGCGCCCGAAGACGCCAGGGGGATCAAGTTGTGGACTGCCCGAACGCCGGTCCGCTCCCGGCAGGAGCCTCAGCCTGCTTCGGAGTGCGTCACGGCGACTTCGCCCATCCATTCGCGGAGGGTGTTCTTTAGCTTGGTCTGCTGAATGAACAGGTCGGCCTCGGCCGGTGAATCCCCGGCGGCTTGTGGCGCCTTCAGGTAGAAGCTCAGCCATTCCTGCACACCACTCTCGCCAGCGCGGTGAGCGAGGTCCATGAACAGTGCGAGGTCGAGCACGATGGGTGCTGCGAGGATCGAATCACGGCAGAGGAAGTCAACCTTGATCTGCATCGGGTAACCGAGCCACCCGAAGATGTCGATGTTGTCCCAACCCTCTTTGTTGTCGCCGCGGGGCGGGTAGTAGTTGATGCGAACGACGTGGTCGATGTTGCCGTAGAGGTCGGGGTAGACCTCGGGCTGCAGAATGCCGTCGAGTACGCCAAGCTTGGAGACTTCCTTCGACTTGAAGTTCTCCGGGTCGTCGAGCACTTCGCCGTCGCGGTTGCCGAGGATGTTCGTCGAGAACCAACCGCGCACGCCGAGCATGCGGGCCTTGAAGCCCGGGGCGAGCATCGTCTTAATAAGGGTCTGGCCCGTCTTGAAGTCCTTGCCGGCGATCGGCACGCCGTTCTTCTTCGACAGTTCGACGATGCAGTCGAGGTCGGTTGTCAGGTTCGGAGCACCGTTGGCGTAGGGGACGTCGCTCTGGAGTGCGGCGTAGCAATAGATCTGCGACGGCGAGATGTTCTCGTCGTTGTCTCGCAGACCCTGTTCGAACGATGCGATGGTTGCATGAACGGCGGTCGGCTCTTGGTAGGCCTCAGTCGAGCCGCACCAGACCATGACGAGGCGGTCGCAGCCGTTTTGCTCCTTGAAGCGGGCGATGTCGGCGATCAACGCTTCGGCCTGATCCCACTTGTTGGCAATGTTCTTGACACGCACACCTTCGAGGCGACTTACCCAGCGCTGGTCGAACACGGCCTCCATCGGCACGATGCCTTCCATCTCGGCAGAGATGGCATCGAGATCGTTGCCCTGCAGTACGCCAGCAGTCTTGGCTGCTTCCATGGCGTTCGGCGAGATTGGGTCCCAGCCGCCGAAGACGATGTCGCCAAGGTCAGCGAGCGGCACGAACTCTTTAATCAGCGGGTTGCGATTTTCTTCCTTCTTGCCGAGGCGGATGTGGGCCATCTGCGCCACCGAGCCAATCGGCGGCGAAATGCCTTCCCGTGCGGCAATGACGCCTGCAATAAAGGTGGATGCCACGGCACCCATGCCGGGCGTAAGGACACCGAGCTTGCCGGTGGCGGGGGCGATTGTTCGTGCGGTCATGAAGAAGAACATAAGCGCTGCTGTTTAATTATTATTGATAGTGAAGTAAATCTAATGTAGTGTGCGGAGGGTGAACAATCCTGTTTCCGGACTGCCCGACATCTCGATCAGGCAATTGGAGTATCTTGTTGCCGTCGCCGACGCACCGACCTGGGCCGCTGCCGCCAACCGAGTAGGCGTGTCAGCCTCGGCACTTTCCCAGGGACTTGCTGAGCTCGAACGCCGTGTTGGCGTGGCGTTGTTCGAGAGCGTGGGTCGACGTCGCATTTTGCGAGCGACTGTCGCACCCGTTCTCGAGCATGCGCGACAAGTGTTGGCGCTGACGCGCGATGTGTCCGCGTGGGCCGAGCGCCTCCGCACAGCACAGAGCGGCCGGGTCCGGCTCGGCATGATCGACGTCGCAGCGGTCGTGCACTTCCCTGACGTTCTTCGCGCATTCAGAGCCGAGCGGGCCGACGTTGAATTCATGCTGTCGGTCGCGTCGTCGCGATCACTGCTCGACGACGTGCAGCGCGGCGCACTGGATCTTGCCGTGTGCGTCGAGCCGCCCGAACCGATCGCGGGCATCGACACAACGGCACTACTCAGCGAACCGATGATCGTCTACGGCCCTCCCGACTCGA
>CAWUXP010000329.1:0-7298 GCA_963926495.1 Candidatus Ilumatobacter herschelensis | reverse complement strand
GGCCCCGACGACGGTCGACGTTGTGCCCTTTCCGAATGACCCTGACCGGCGCAGCACCCAACCCGCGAGCACGATGACGAACGGGATCATCATGAAGATCGCACCGCCGTACGTCATAAATAACAGTGTCGTAAGCAAAAGCCCGCCAATGGCCCCGAGCCACACGGCGCCGCGGCCGTCCCGCCTGACACCGACCGCGATGAAGGCGACACCCCATGCAGCGAGGGCTGCGTAAAAGGCGTCGGCTGACGTCATCATCCAGATCGCGTACGGAGCGACGATCAGGAACGGAGCGGAGCATCGAACCCACTTGTCGCCCGCGATCGCCCAGACAGCAACCAGTACGCCGACAGGCAGGAGGATCGACGAGACGAGTGAAATCGCGACGATCGGCCACGATCCACCGAGGCCGATGGCATCGAGGAACTTAAGCAGCACGATAAAGCCCGGAGGATGCCCACGCACATGCACCGAGTAGTCGTTGATGTCGACGACAAAGTTGCGGACGAAGTCACCAGCCGGCGGCGTGATCGGCAGGTTCGCAAGGTACTCGGTCTCCTGCTCGACGCCGTAGAACACGCCGTCGCGACCATCGCTCAGCGCGAGCAGCAACCCGAACAGCCCAGCGCCCAGCGCTGTCGAACGGATGATCACGCGCAGTCGAGCCTGTTCGTACCAACCACGTGCGGCCAAGGCCATCACGGTTCCTGCAAGCACAGCGGCGCCGATCAGACTCCAGCCGAACCGCCAGTCCCAGCCATCACGAAAGTTCCGACCGACCAGCGGAGCCGCGCCGAGGAATACCTCGGGCGCGGTGCGTTGCAAATCTCGGCCCCAAACGATCGCCACGTAGAACGCACTGAGTACACCGGCGTACAGGGCCAGGACCAACAGCTGTCGAAAACGAAGCATCACGGCCGACAGGATGCCAGGCCGAGCCTGGTCGCCACGCCGTTTCGAAATTGATCAGGCGTCAACGAATTTTGGCGAGCGATTTTCGAAGCTCGCCATCACTGATTCGATTTGGTTCGGCGTTCCGATCTGCGTCTTGATCAAACGGCGCTCTTCGGCGAACTGCTCGGCCGCCCCGTCGACTGCCATATTGTTGATCAGTTCCTTCGAGGCGCGCACCGCGCTCGGGCTGATTCCGGCAATCTCGGCGGCGAGCGCCATGGCGTCGTCGTATGGCGTCTCGGTCAAATGCGTGACCATACCCATTTCGTACGCTTCGGCGCCTGAAAAGATCCGCGCCGTGAACGTGAGTTCTTTGGCAATGTCAGGCCGAACGAGTTTGCTGAGCATGAAGGTGCCGGTCATGTCGGGCACAATCCCCCAGTACGTCTCGCGGACCGACATCTTGGTCTCGGGATGGACGAAACGGATGTCCGTACCGAGTGCCAACTGGATGCCTCCGCCGAGTGCGTGCCCGTGGACAGCCGAAATAACCGGCATCGGAAGCTCTTGCCAGACCCAGCAAATCTGCTGAGCCAGGTGAGTGATTTGGCCGTTGTCGATATCGCCGGCGTTGGTCTGCTCTTCGCCGTTGGCGGGCGGTGCGCCGGCCAACTGCTGCATCGAGCCCATGTCGAGGCCTGCGCAGAACGACTTACCCTCGCCGGAGAGCACGACGCACCGAACGCCCGGTTCGGTCTTCAAGCGTTCACCAGCTTCAGCGATCGCACGAAACATCGCGCTGTCGAGCGCATTGCGCTTGTCGGCACGGGTGAGACGCACATCGGCAATGCCGTTGTCGATGGTGATGGAGACGCGATCTGACATTCCTGCATTGTCGCGCCGTGGGCTCGGCAAAAACGAAACCCGAAGGAGATCAAGGTTCCGTCAGGTCGTGCCGATGACCAGATCATGAGCGAGCAGCCAACGAACCCCTACAGCGGATTCGGTACCCCCACAGTCCCCAACGGCGCGCCGGCTGACATTTCACCGCCACCAGAGGCTGCTCCATCGATCTTTCTGCCGGCCGAAGCGCAGCCGCAACTTATTCCCACGCTGCCAGGGACACCTCCTGCGCCATCGTTGACGCCTGCCACCCCGGCGTTCCAGACGGAAACAGTCGCACCAGCACCCATTTCCGTGACAACCTCGTCAGCAACCCCGACACCGTTGATCGGCACGCCCACGCTCCCGCCCGCCGGCATGCCTACAACGCCCACGGAACACTCCGAGCCTCCTCTGAACAATCTCGGGCTTCCCGAAGGCTCGCCTGCCGATCTCCCCCGGGAGATCCCGGAATGGAAGCGACGACAGAACTCCAAGGGCCGCAAACTTGCAAAGCGGTTGATCCAATTCGCGGTGCTCGGTGCGCTCGGCGCTGGGAGCTGGTTCGTGTACGAGACCCAGCTCAAATTGAAGGACGACACAGACGTCACGACACCGGATGCGCCAGCCGACGCGACACCGGCACCAGATGTGGTTGCAGACGCCCCAGCCAAGAGTGGCCCGGTGGCGATCATCGATGCTGCGCAGGACACGGTTGATGCGATCAACGACAACGCCGGTGAAGATGAGCTGATTGGCGAACTCATTCCGGCGGCCAGCGGGCCCTTCGAACCGAATCCCGACGCCGTTATAACACGGGGCGACATCATCGGCGACGGCTTCGTCTCGGCAGCCGCTGCGCAGAGCTGGACCTACCGCTGGGTCTTCCCCAATGACGTCCTCACCATGGCGGTAAACAAGAGCACCGGCGACTTCGATGCCAACTTTGAATCGCTCAGTGACCTTCGCTTCGTTGGCGGTCAATTCTTCGAGTCGCTCGACAATGGCGCTACCTGGAATGCAGTCGAGCCCGGTCCTGATCAGTTGACGGTGGCGGGTTTTGCCACCTCACTGCCGACCTTCGAGACCGCGCTGCCCACCGCGATCCGCGACTTTGTCATCCTGTCGGAGAGCAGTGACACCGCCACTGGACTGTTCCTCATCGACGACGTCGCCCTCTTCGAACAAAATCCTGAAGCCCGAACAGCCTGGCTGACGGCCTGGGGAATCGACGCGTCGATCGCTCCGTCGGCGACTGTCGGTTCAGCCGACGAAATGCCCGGTACAGCGGGCGCCGGACAAATCCTCGTCAGCATCCTGGGAAGTCCGGACGGAATCGGAACTCAACTCGCCGTGTCGTCGCCCATCGCAAACGGCACGTCGACCTACTTCCTGGTCGATACATCCGATTCGCCCCGGACCATTTTGGCTCCGCCGATCGGCTGATCTAGCGCTTCCAGCGAACGAGGTCTCGATCTATCTCGGCAAGCGAACAGACGCCGCTGAGAGCCATTGTGCGCTCCAGCCCTGACCGCAAAAAATCAAGCATATGCTCGACACCGCGTTGGCCACCGGACGCGAGTGCATAGAAGTATGGCCGACCGATCGAGACGGCATCAGCACCGAGTGCGAGGGCCTTGACGATGTCACTCCCACGTCGCACACCACCATCACAAATGATGGTCGCGGCGTCACCGATCTCTTGGCGCACAGGCTCAACAAGCGAGATCGGAGCTGGTGCATCATCGAGTTGACGGCCACCGTGGTTCGACAGCCCGATCCCTTCGACGCCTGCTGCGACCGCCAGTTGCGCGTCGGCGACTGTCTGGATGCCCTTCAGCACAATCGGGCCATCCCACACCGAACGCAGCCACTCGATGTCGTCCCACGACAATGCTTGATCAAACTGTCGGGCGACGTGATCAGCAAGTGACACCGCAGTGCTGCCATCTTCGTCGTTCTTGCCGACGATGTTTGCGAACGTGATCGGCTCGTTTCGGAGGAAGTCGAGCGTCCACGACGGGTGGATTGCTCCGTCGATCAACGTGCCGAGCCCAATCTTGGGCGGCAAGGTCATGCCGCGTCGCACGTCTCGTTCACGCCGACCGAGCACGGCCGTGTCGACGGTCAACCAGATCGCAGTGAAGCCGGACTCCTTGGCCCGGCCGAGGAGATCCTTGACGAGGCCGCGGTCCTTCCACGTGTACACCTGGAACCACTTCTCGCCGTCGCTGACAGCCGCGACATCTTCGATTGAACGCGTCCCCATGGTCGAGAGCGACCAAGGAATACCGGCGCCGGCAGCGGCTCGAGCGACGGCGAGTTCGCCTTGGGAGTGAGCGATGCGCGTGAACCCTGTCGGCGCGAGGATGAGCGGCATCGACGATGGCCGGCCGAAAATCGTCGTTGACGTATCGATGTTGCTCACGTCTCGAAGGACACGAGGCTTGAACTCGATGTCGCCGTATGTCGACGAGTTACTGGCCAACGAACGCTCGTCCTCGGCCCCGCCGTCGATGTAATCGAAGACCCCAAACGGCAGTCGGCGCTTGGCGATCTTGCGATAGTCATCGATACAGGCCGCTTTTTTCAAACGCCTTTCCACCGGGTCGAGCGTGATCGAATCGAACTGGACGACGGACCGGAACGTCTTGATCATTCCCATGGCTGGGATCGTAGGCGCAAGACGCTCTGCGAACTCAGGCGCGGTTGCCCGGCATGTTCGCAGAGAGGTAGCGAATCAAGTCATCCGGGTTTCGTGACTGCATCATCAGTTCGCCGGGGCCTGTGAAGTTGAACACGAGACCCTCGCCGCTCTTGAGCGACTTCATCTTCGACTCGCTGGCCTTCTTCAGTTCCATCGTGACGCTTTCCGCGAACGCCACCATGTGGTTGGTGTCGACGATCACGGTCTGACCCGCCTCGAGGGTGAAGCGATCGAGCGCACCGTACGTCGACAGTACGAGCTTGCCCTGCCCGCTCGCCCGAAGAAGAAACGCTCCTTCGCCTCCGAGCATCGACTTCATTCCACCGAACTTAGTGTCGATGTCAACGCCCTGCTCGGCGCACAGGAACGAGCCCTTCTGAATCAACATCGGTGAGCCCTCGACGAGGTCGACCACGGCGACATCGCCAGGAAGTGAGGCTGCCACGTCGATCCAACCGCCGCTCGGGCCAGCGGTCGCTGTGGTGATGAAAAGAGACTCGCCGCCCAGCACGCTGCGCTTCAGCCCCTTCATGAGACCGCCTTCGACCTTTGCGTCGAGGTCGATGTCAGCGGCCATTGCCATCATTGCGCCGCTTTCAAGACGAAGCGCCTCGTTTGGGCCGAGCAGTGCCCGGGCAACGCTGAATGACGGATTGTGGCGAGTCTGAATGTCCATTATTTGACAATACCCATCGGCGAGTCGGTCCGCGTTCCGCTGCCGTCATTCGGGTCAGACGGCTTGGTCCGGTCGCCGTCAACCTCAGTCGACCAGGCGCAAGCCTGACGGAGTCATGCTGGGCTCCGCCTGTGGCAGATCGACAACAAACTCGGTGCGATGCGCCGGGAAGAGATGCTCGCTGACGAGGATCGGTTCGCCCTGACGGTTCGTCGTGACGCGCTGACAGCGCAGCAGCGGCGATCCGATCGGGATACCGAGCAGTTTGGCATCGGCTGGCTCGGCCGAATCGGCGCCAATGGTCTGGGTGGCACCACGGAGTTCGATATCGAGCAGTTCGTAAAACGGCCGCTGCTCCACATCTTGGCGCGACAGGTTTGCGCCGAGGTCCGCTGGACACCACACCGTGACGATGGCAAATGGCTCGCCATCGGCCAGGTTGACGCGCTTGACACGCAACACCTGGTCGGTTTTGAGGAACTTGCGGACCCGCGCCGGAGCTTGCTCGAATGCGAACTCGCTCACCTAGCGTTCGCTGATCTTGCCGACACCCTCAACCTGCGACTCGATGGTTCCGAGTGACTCGAGGCGCTGGCGGACTGGCTCAATGGCGACAAACCAACCAAATCCCTGTCGGGCAGCAATCAGGCCGTCTTCTCGAACCAGTTCTAATGCTCGACGCACAGTGACCCGTGAAGCTTCGAACTCCTTCGACATCTCGGCCTCGGATGGGAGCATCGAGCCAGGTGCTGCAACCTTGGCCCGGCTACGGAGTTCCTCGGCAATCTCCTGGTATCGGATCCGACGCGCCATCAGTGCGTCCTGCCGCTGTCGACCTGGATCAGTTCGATTCGATTCCCGAACGGGTCGTCGACATGGCAACGAGTCAGGCCATCAATCTCGGTATTCCAAGCCACGTCAAGATTGCGCGCCTCGACGAACTCGACCAGGTTGCTGATGGTCAGCGCAGGATGCGCCTTGCGGGCAGGCACGAACGGAGCCTCACCACCGATGTGGAGACGCACGTCGCCTGCCTCGAACCACGCTCCGCCGCGCTTGGCCAACTCGGCCGGCTTCGGTACCTCGACGAGCCCGAGGACATCGACAAAGAAACGGCGCGCCTCGTCTTCGGCACCGATCGGTGTCGCCAACTGCACGTGATCGATACCTACCCATTCGGGCTGCACCGTCGAGTTGTCACTCATAGCTGCACCCTATGACGATCGACATCAACTTGTCTACAACTTGTCTGTTAAGGTCGAACTCATGGCTTCCGTGAGTGCAACTACCCCCATCGAACTCGTCGAGCGTGTTTACGCTGCCCTGCCGGGCAACGTCCAGATCGGCCGCGACCGTCTGACTCGTCCGTTGACGCTGACGGAAAAAATTCTCATCAACCACCTCGCCGATCCTGCGAACCAAGAACTCGAGCGCGGCGACAGCTACGCCGACTTCCATCCTGACCGGGTCGCCATGCAAGATGCAACGGCCCAGATGGCACTCCTCCAGTTCATGACCGCCGGGCTTCCCGAAGTCGCCGTGCCATCCACCGTCCACTGCGACCACCTCATCCAGGCCAAGGTCGGCGCCAAGATCGACCTCGGTGTCGCCATCGACACCAACGCCGAGGTGTACGACTTCCTCAAATCGGTGAGCGCCAACTACGGCATCGGTTTCTGGGGTCCAGGCTCAGGCATTATCCACCAGGTCGTCCTTGAGAACTACGCCTTCCCGGGCGGCATGATGATCGGCACCGACAGCCACACCCCGAACGCCGGCGGCCTCGGCATGGTTGCCATCGGTGTGGGCGGCGCTGACGCCGTCGACGTCATGACTGGCTTTGCGTGGAACGTCAAATGGCCGAAGGTCATCGGCGTCAAGCTCACCGGCACACTCTCCGACTGGAGTAGCCCGAAGGACGTCATCCTCGAAGTGGCTCGCCAACTCACCGTCAAGGGTGGCACCGGCGCCATCGTCGAGTACTTCGGCCCCGGCGCTGACTCGATCTCGGCCACCGGCAAGGGCACGATCTGCAACATGGGTGCCGAGATCGGCGCCACCACCTCGTTGTTCGGCTACGACACCAACATGGGTCAGTACCTCAAGGCAACCGGCCGTGAAGCAATCGCCGCTGCCGCC
>CAWUXP010000328.1:0-16946 GCA_963926495.1 Candidatus Ilumatobacter herschelensis | reverse complement strand
CTGAGATGCAGGCGCACATTGGGGCCGACAGCCTCGCGTTCCTGTCGCTTGACGGAATGATGAACGCCGTTGCCGGCCGCGACGCTGCCGACGACGACGGCTACTGCAATGCGTGCTTCACCGGTCAGTATCCAATCGCTGTCGGCGATGCGCAGGCCAAGCTCGACTTCGAAGGGGTAATCACCTGATGCGCGTCTTAATCATCGGCGGCGGAGGCCGCGAGCAGGCAATTGCTTGGGCCTGCCGTCAACATGGCCACGACGTCCGGATGGCGTCCAATATCGGTAGTGCAAGCACGTCCGACACCGACCTGGTAATTCCCGGCCCCGAGGCCGCACTGGTTGCTGGCACGAGCGACACGGCAGCCGAACGGGGCATTGCGTGCTTCGGACCGACAGCGGCACTGGCACAGCTCGAAGCATCGAAGGGCTACGCCCGCGATCTCGCCACATCACTCGGTATTCCTGGCCCGGCGTTCGCTCGGTTCACCGACGCCGATGCGGCGCTCACTTGGTGGGCCGAACTCGGCCGGCCCGTCGTCGTCAAACTCGACGGCCTCGCCGCAGGCAAGGGTGTGGCTCTCCCCTGCACCGATGCAGAGACCCGCACTGCGATCGCAGAAGCTGCGTCCGCCGGCTCCTTCCTACTCGAAGAGCGCCTGACTGGCCCTGAATGCTCGCTGCTGGCGCTGTGCGACGGCACCACCGCCGTTGCCTTACCACTCGCTCAGGACCACAAACGCATCGGTGAAGGCGACGTTGGCCCGAACACCGGCGGCATGGGCGCCTACGCACCCGCACCTGTCGCATTCAGCGGCGCTGAACTGGTCGAAGCATTCGTCCAGCCAATACTCGACCACTTCACAGCCGCTGCAACTCCTTACGTGGGCGTGATCTTCGCCGGGCTGATGCTGACCGCTGATGGTCCGCGCCTGATCGAGTACAACGTTCGCTTTGGCGACCCGGAAACTCAGGCAGTGCTGCCCTTACTCGAGACCGACCTTGCCGAACTCGCACTGGCCTGTACTCGTGGCGACGTGCTGTCGGTCCCGCTTCTGATTAAGTCGGCAGCTGCCGTGACCGTTGTTGCTGCCTCGCCGAATTACCCAAGCCAACCAGTTACGGGGTACCCAATCACCGATCGGGGCACCGACACCGCCGACGCTTTCCGCTTTGATGCCGGCGTCGACGCCGACGGCAAAACATCGGGTGGCCGAGTGTTGGCAACCACCGGTGTGGGCACCGACCTTGCCGAAGCCCGAGCCCGCGCCTACAAGCGGATGGCACAGATCAGCTTCCACGACATGCAGGTCCGGCGCGATATTGCGTGGCGGGCACCCGGAGCACAGCTCGCGTCATATGCCGCCGCAGGTGTCAACATCGATGAGGGCACGCGGGCAGTCGCTGAAATGAAGGCTGCGGTCGAGGCAACTCACGACACGCCCGGGCCAGGTGTCCTCCACGGGCTCGGTAGTTTCGGTGGCGTCTTCTCGGCCGAGGCCATCAAGGCAATGGACTCGCCCGTCCTTGTTGCCTCCACAGACGGTGTCGGCACAAAAGTTGAATTGGCTGCCAGGCTCGGCATGGTGCGCGGTGTCGGCATGGACATCGTCAACCATTGCATCGACGACGTGCTGGTCCAGTCGGCTCGGCCGCTGTTCTTTCTCGATTACATCGCGGCGAGCGTTCTCGATGCCGACCTCGTTGCCGAGGTCGTCGGCGGTATGGCCGATGCGTGCAAGGCCGCTGGTTGTGCGCTCCTCGGCGGCGAAACGGCGGAGATGCCAGGCGTCTACCAACCTGGCTCGTTCGACATTGCCGGCACGCTGATCGGCGTCGCCGAGCGCGCTGACCTGCTCCCCCGACCTGACATCACCGCGGGCGACGTGTTGATCGGCATTGGATCAAGCGGGCCGCACACCAACGGCTACTCGATGCTTCGCAAGATCTTCGAGTGGGCAGCGATGGACGCCACACCCGATGGGTTCGACAAGCCACTCGGCGAGACGCTCCTCGAGCCGCACCGCTCGTACCTCCACGTGCTGACCCCGACGCTGCAGACTGGTGCCGTGAAGGCCCTGGCCCACATCACCGGTGGCGGGCTTCCCGAAAATCTGCCACGCGTGTTGCCCGACGATGTCGATGCCGTCATCCAGCTCGGTTCGTGGCCCGTGCCACCGCTCTTCCAGCTCGTCCGCGAGCTGACACCGCAGATGAGCAACGAAGAGCTGTACCGAACGCTCAACATGGGTGTCGGCATGATCATCGTCTGTGCTCCCGATCAGGTTGCGACCGTTCAAGCGTCGATCGACGAGCCCACGTGGGTCGTCGGCCAGCTCGTTCCCGGAACCGGAAAGGTCCACCTCTCATGAGCGACTCCCCCATACGCGAGCAGCGTCTCGTCGTCATGGTTTCGGGCAACGGCTCGAACCTGCAGGCGGTTCTCGATGGCTGCGCCAATGGCCGCATCAACGCCCGAGTGGTCGCAGTTGTCTCCAACAACGCCGACGTCTTCGCGCTGCAACGCGCCGCCAACGCCGGCGTCCCCGCCGTCCACATCGGCCGACATGCAGGCGAAGATCGCGCCGACTACGACGCCCGGCTCACCGAACTGGTCGCCGGGTTCGATCCCGACCTCATCGTACTCGCCGGCTGGCTGCGCATTCTGACGCTGAGCTTTCTCGGGTGGTTTCCTGGGCGCGTCGTCAACCTGCACCCGGCCAAGCCGGGCGAACTACCTGGCCTCCGTGCGATCGAGCGGGCGTGGGAAGAAGCAGTCAACGGCGTTCGATCCGAATCGGGTGTGATGGTGCACTTCGTCCCCGACGAAGGCATCGACGACGGCCCACTTCTCGCCACCGAGGCGGTGCGGATCGACGCCTCCGGCACCATCGAAGAGTTCGAGGCAAACGTGCACGCCGTCGAGCACCGGCTGTTGGTCGGCGTGTTAGCCGACCTGTGCTCCCGTCGCATCGACGACATCAACGATCTTCATCGAGCAGCCACGCTCGAACCAGCAACACCACACACGACAGGGGCATCGCAATGAGCGAGAGCAACATCAACGACGGTCTGTTTGACAAGTTCGAGGCACTGACATTCGACGACGTTGTTGTCATCCCCGGCTACTCCGAAACGCTGCCTGACGCCGTCGACACCACCGCGACCTTCGCCGCCGACATCGAGTTGGCCGTACCGCTTGTGTCCGCCGCGATGGACAAGGTCACCGAAGGCCGCATGGCCATTGCAATGGCTCGGTACGGCGGCATCGGCGTCATCCACCGCAACATGTCGATCACCGACCAGGCATCCGAGGTGCAGAAGGTCAAACGGTCGCAGTCGGGCATGATCACCGATCCAGTGACCCTCCCACCGACCGCCTTGCTCCACGAGGCCGAGGCGCTCATGAACCGCTTCAAATTCTCTGGCGTGCCGATCACCGACGACGACGGTCATCTCGTGGGCATCCTCACGAACCGCGACATTCGCTTCTGCGAAGGGGCCGACTTCGATCGCCCCGTCACCGACTTCATGACATCCGACAACCTGGTGACCGGTGCAGTCGGAACGACACTCGATGAGGCGAAGTTGCTCCTCCAAAAGTATCGCATCGAGAAGCTGCCGCTCGTCGACGGCGTCGGTTGCCTCGCGGGCCTGATCACGGTGAAAGACATCCAGAAGCGCCTCGACTTCCCGAATGCCTCGCGCGACGGCAGAGGTCGTCTGCGTTGCGCCGCAGCGATCGGCGTTGGCCCCGATGTCGAAGAACGCGTCGAAGCACTGGTCAAAATGGGTGTCGACGCGGTGTCAATCGACACCGCTCACGGACACTCGGCAAACGTGATCAAGGCCATCGAGCGTGTGAAGGGCTCCTGGCCCGAGCTTGCGGTCACCGCCGGAAACGTTGTCACCGAAGAGGGTGTCGAGGCACTGGCGAAGGCCGGAGCCGATGCGATCAAGGTCGGCGTCGGCGCCGGTTCGATCTGCACCACCCGTGTGGTATCCGGGGCCGGCATGCCCCAGCTCTCGGCGATCTACTTCGCGGCGAAGAAGGGCAATCAGATCGGCGTCCCGATCATCGGTGACGGCGGCATCACGTTCTCAGGCGACATCGTCAAAGCCATCGTCGCCGGTGCGTCGACCGTGATGCTGGGTTCGCTCCTCGCCGGTGTCGAAGAGAGCCCCGGTGAAATGGAACTGTTCGAAGGACGCCGCTACAAAAGCTACCGCGGCATGGGCTCGATGGGCGCCATGACCGGCGACAGTCAAGATCGCTACGCCACCGGCCAGTCCAGCACCGGATCAGCCATCGGCGCGGCCAGCCAGAAGCTCGTTCCCGAAGGTATCGAGGGCCGCGTCCCGTTCGCTGGCCCGCTCGGCGACGTGGCCTACCAGCTCGTTGGCGGCCTCCGCTCTGGCATGGGCTACGCCGGCGCGGGAACGCTCGACGAACTGCGGAACGCCAAGTTCATGCGTGTCACCACCGCTGGTCGCGAAGAGAGCCACCCACACGACGTCACAATCACCAAGGAAGCGCCGAACTACCAGCGCATGTGAGTCAACGCTCCCAGGGTCCGTCTGCATGATGATTTTGGTTGACATGAGCGCCACAACCATCACGCTGGCGATCTGTGAGGCGTTTACGAGGAGATCAGATAGACCGATGACATGTTGATCGTCGTGTCACCTGCCAAGGCGCTGGACTTCGAAACGCCGCTGCCGACCAAGAAACACAGTCAGCCCGTTCTGCTCGAACAGTCCGAGGCTCTCGCCAGCATCATGGCGGGCAAGTCGCCCGACGACTTGTCGAAGATGATGTCCATCTCGGCAAAGCTCGCCGACCTCAACCACGAACGGTTCCAAGACTGGACCACACCGTTCACTATCGACAACGCCCGGCCCGCAGTGCTCGCGTTCGACGGCGACACGTACACCGGGCTCGATGCTCCGAGCTCGTTCAGTGAGCGGGACTACACCCATGCCCAGAAGGTGCTCCGTATCTTGTCGGGCCTGCACGGTGTTCTGCGCCCGCTCGATCTCATCCAGCCGTACCGGCTGGAAATGGGCTCCAAAGTCGAGCATCGCAACGGTGGTGATCTGTACAGCTACTGGGGCGACGAGGTGACCGATCAGCTCAACGCCTCGCTCGCCGACTCCCCCGGCGCCAAGGTGCTCGTCAATCTGGCATCGAACGAGTACTTCTCGGTCGTCCAACCCGACCGCTTCGACGGCCGGATCATCTCACCCCGCTTCCTCGACGCGAAAGACGGCGGCAACTACAAAATAGTCAGCTTCTTCGCGAAGCAGGCCCGCGGGTCAATGGCCGGCTGGATCGTGCGCGAGCGCATCACCAGCGCAAAGGCGCTCGTTGCGTTCGATGCCAACGGCTACAGCTACGACGCTGGCCGGTCAACTCCCGACGAACCGACGTTCATCCGTCAGCAATAATGCGGCGCGTCGCCATCGTTGGCGGGTCAGGCAGCGGTAAATCAGCGCTCGCCGCAGCCCTCGCCGACAAAATTGGCGCCACCTCCATCGAACTCGACGTGTTATTCCACGGCGAGAACTGGGCACCGACGCCAACGCCCGAATTCCGGCGTCTCGTCGCTGAGGCGCTTAACGCGGACAGTTGGGTTGTCGCCGGAAATTACAGCATCGTAATGGATCTCGTTCACGGCGGCGCCGACACGATTATCTGGCTCGACCTACCGCGTTGGCTCGTGACGTGGCGAGTCATCCGGCGCAGCGTGCATCGAGCGATCACACGCGAACAGCTGTCGAACGGCAACCGAGAACGATGGCGCAATCTCGTCAGCCGTGATCCCGAAGTCAACATCATCGTCTGGGCCTGGACACACCACGCCGCCCACACGAAGCGCTACGCGGGTTTCCTCGCCAGCCCGTTCTGGGCGCACGCTGATGTCCGCCGGCTCCGCAGCCGACACGACGTTGTTCAACTGCTGTCGTCGCTCTGATCGATCAGCTCCGCCGACGGGTAAAACTCGATGCCGTTCCGTGCGAAGTACGTCGGCACAAGCGTGAGCTGACCGTCGCGCCACCAGTACACGTGTGCGCTGAGCGACTGGGCGCCGTTGCGGTGCAACTGGCGAGTGATCGGAATCATCGTCTGCACCGCCTGCACGATCTCGCCACCCTCGATCGGGTGCACGATCATGCTGTGCTCGATCGGCATCGACACCAGTGCCCCCTCTTCACAAATCGGGAGGACGTCGGCCAGATACGGCACGAAACTCGCGCCGAGCGGACCGTTGAAGAGATGGATGATTTCCACACCATTCGCATCGATGGCGTTGATCTCGGCCGGTCGTTCGAGGACACGGGTCTGTGCCCATGCGCTCGCCCAGGTCGATTCGATGTACCATTCGAATCCAACGACCTCGGCGACGCTGAGTCGACGAAGTGCTTTGCCGCCTCGGACCACCAATGCCTGCAGGACGCCCTGCGCGAACGGTTGTTCTGACATGGCACTTCTTCTCGATTTGCCGCTCCAGAATGCATCGGCACTACGAAGGATGAGGTTGAGTGTCAGTGAGGTGCCAGAGAAATATTCATTCCTCGATGAGTCGACTTGGTCAGGCCAATTTCTCGACGAAGCCTTCAAGCTGTCGAAGGTTGCGGCATTCATAGACGCCGTCAGTGAACGTGCCATATTCGCCGACAATCGAGTCACCGGTGTTCCAGTAGCTCTTGGGCTCGGGGTTCAGCCAGTACACGTGGCGAGCCTTCTGCTGGATCTCTTTGACCACCCAGCTTTGGCTGGCGTGATAGTTGTTGCGAGCGTCGCCGAGCAGCAGGACCGTAGTCTTCGGAGTGATGTCCTTGCCGTACTTGTTCCAGAAGACCTCGAAGGCGTGGCCGTAGTCAGAGTGCCCATCAACCCACACAACGTCGGCTTCGGTGTTGACGCGATGGATGGCCTCAGAGATGTCTTCGGTGGCCTTGAAATAATCGGTCACTTCGTCGAGACCATCGATAAAGACAAACGATCGGACCTTCGAAAACTGGCCAGAGATCGCATACACCAGCATCAGGGTGAACCGAGCAAAGGCGGCAACTGAGCCGGAAATGTCGGCAATAACCATCAACTCTGGCTTGGATGGACGGGGATACTTGAATTGAGGCTCCGCCGGCACGCCGCCGTAGCTGAGCGAATGGCGGACCGTGCTGCGGAAGTCGAGCGGGCCCTTGCGCCCGTGCTTGCGCTTTCGGGCGAGACGCGCCGCGAGCTTGCGGGTGAGCGGCTGCAGCGACTTCTTGAGCGACACCATTTCGTCACGACTGGCGTGCATGAACTCGACGTCTTCGGGCAGTGGCTTACGGAGTGTCTTGGCCATGGCCTCAGCGCCGCGGTCAGCAACGAGCCGTCGTCGGATCTCGGCTTCGATTTCGCCTTTAAACTTTTCGATGCGGTCGGAGTATTCCTCTTTTTCCAACCGCTCTTCGAGTGTGGTCAGGTCGTCCGGGGCCTCCTGGCGTGACTGATCCATCATCTTCTCGAGCATGCTGTCGAGGTCGAGATTTCGAAGCGTACGGTAGAGGTAATACGTGCCGCCGACCGGCCGGCCAGGCTCCATGCCAGCAAAGCGCTGGACGGACTGTTTGGCCATTGCCCGCATCATGCCTTGATCACCGTTCATCAATGCCTGCATCAGCATCTGAGCGATCTCTTCGGGCGTCATCCCGTCCATTCCGCCCTGACCGCCGTTGCCGTCGGCGTTCTGCTGCTGCTCCTGCATCTCACGCCACATCTCATCGATGTCGGAGTCGCCGTCGCCATCACCAATCTTGTACTCCGGGCCGCGCAGGCTGAAGTAAACCTCAAAGACAGTGTCGAAGCTGCGCCAGTGAGCATGGTTCTTGATCAAGGTGGCGCCGAGCGCGTACTTGAACGCCTCCCGGTCTTCGATCGGAATGTGTTGGACGGCCTCCATCGCATCGAGATTCTCCGTAAGGCTGACCGGAAGGCCAGCGTTACGAAGTTCGACAACAAAGCCATTAAGGAGTTTCAGCATTGGGCAGACCCGACCAATCAGTCGTCGACCGACAGTTCCTTGGTGGCTTTCGCAATGTCGGTCTGGTACTTCAGCAAGATATTGAGCGTCTCCTTGGCGATCTTTTCATCGATGGTGTCGATGTTCAGAATCATCAAGGTGCGCGCCCAGTCGAGCGTCTCAGAAACGCTGGGCGCCTTCTTGAGATCGAGCTGCCGGATCGATCGGACGACCCGTGCCACCTGGTCCGCCAGGCTCGCAGTGATATTTGGAACCTTGGCGAGCACGATTTCACGCTCGCGATCCAGTTCGGGGTAGTCGACGTGCAAGTACAGGCAGCGACGCTTCAACGCTTCGGACAACTCACGGGTGTTGTTCGACGTGAGGAACACCAGCGGGATCTGCTTTGCGGTGATTGTGCCCAGCTCGGGAATCGACACCTGGTAGTCGGAGAGGATCTCGAGCAACAGCGCCTCGGTCTCAACTTCGACCCGGTCGACTTCGTCGATAAGGAGCACGACCGGCTCTTCGGAAGTGATTGCCTCGAGCAGTGGACGGGTCAGCAGGAACTCATCGGAGAAGATGTCATCTTGGATATCGGTCCAGTCTTCCGTGTTGTCGCCACGTTCGGTCTGGATACGAAGCAACTGCTTCTTGTAGTTCCATTCGTACAGGGCTTTGCTTTCGTCGAGGCCCTCGTAGCACTGCAAGCGGATCAGCTTGGATCCCGTGATCTCGGCGATCGACTTGGCCAGCTGGGTTTTGCCGGTGCCGGCAGGGCCCTCGACCAGAACCGGCTTGCCGAGCTTGTCGGCCAGAAAAGCCACGCTCGCTATGCCGTCATCAGCCAGATAGCTGACTTCTTTCAACGCATCGCGAATGCTCTGGACGCTCTCAAAACGATCGCCACCATTGATTTCCGTACTCGTCATGAGAGTCGACGCTACTGCTCGACCTCTGTGACCCTGCAATTGGAATGATGCTCAGACGACCGTCACAGTTCTAGCAACGGGGTCGAGGACGATCTCCGCTCCGTCGAGGATGTCCGTCAGCGCTCCGGCGACTCCGATCACGGCGGGGATTCCTAGCTCGCGGGCGATCACTACTGTGGGGCTGAGGAGGCCGCCCCCTTCGGTGACCACTCCCCCTGCCATTGCCAGCACCGAGTTGAAGGTAGGCACCGTGCGCCGCGTCACGATGATGTCGCCGGGAGTGGCGCGCTCAAACGCTTCGTCGGCATCAGCGGCCAGCAAATATTCGCTGCCTTTCAACAGCCCGATCAGCTCGGTAATGGAGACGTCTACAACGTGTTCGAGTTCGTCGAGAACACCGCGAGTAACCAGTCGGAGGCCTATGTCGAGAATCACATGGCGAGTAATCCCGGCAGGCCATTCGGCCGTGAGCGGGCCATTCTCGTCACGCAACTCGTAAAGCGTGCGAGCGTCCTCGACGAGGTTCGTGAACTCGGCTCTGTTCGATTCGTCAATTTGTGCCAGCAGTGCGCTGAACGCGTGGTCGCCAATGATGTCCGGTGACTCATCGTTTCGACTGTGCTGGATGGAGGCAAGAACCACCTCGGGGAGCTCACGCAATGTCTGGTCACGGATGTCGTGACCGCTGGTGACGTGATGGCCAAATTCGGCCAGATATTCGTCAGGAGTTCGGCTGCAACAGCACTCACGTCCCGAACCTCGCGGAGCGATGCAGGTTCGGCCCCGACACGGGCCAGTTCGTCGGCAATTGCACGGAGCGCACGAGTCGGCGGTTCGTTGCGTTCAGCGTGGGCTTCCACTCGCGTTCCCAACGGGCGAACTCTTGCAACCAGAATCGTCCGTCGATGGCCTTGAGCGGAGCCCCAGCAAATTCGAATCCCTCGCTCGTGCCTGACGGCATCGCCATCCCAATGAGATCGCGCATCTGACGCGAGACTGTCGTCTCGAAGTGCGCGGTGTCCAGTTTCCATGATCCCGGCCCTGGTGCAGTCCACTCTGCCATGCACCCCAGTGTTGTAGACCGCATCATCTACGCTCAAGGAAATGCCAGCCGTGTTCGAACGCAAGGCCGACGAGTTCGTCGACACGATGAACGACCTGCTCAAGGAACTTGCAGGCGGCGACGACCATCGCGGCGAGTGCACAATCGAGGCAGCCAATCTCGTGTCGGCCGTTGTCGACGCTGACGGCCGACACACGGAACAGGAGCTAGAGGCGTGGGTCGATGCTCTCGGCCGCAAGCTCACCCCACCGATGATCCTCACGCCGTCCCAGCTCCGCGACGACGACACGCTGGGCGGGTCAGCGCGGTGGCTCTCGAAGCCGAGCACGATGTTCGACCTCCTCGTGAAGGCTGATGCGCGTGATTCGAAGCGTCGCGCGAACGCCTACTACACACATGCGCTCTCGGTCGCCCACGCAACTGCCGCGATTGACCTGGTGCCGTCGACCGACGAGATCAATGCGATCGATCGTTTTCGCACGACGATGCTGCAGCTCATGGACGACTACGGCGTGCCACGCCCTGGCCAGCCCGACGCACCGGCGACCGCCCGGACATCTGCCAGACCCGTCCCAGCCGATGCCCCCGAAGTCGAACTCCCACCGGAACGTTCGATCGAGGAACTGCTCACAGAGCTCGACGCACTGATCGGCCTCGATCATGTGAAGGCTGAAGTCCGCCGACTGACGTCGCTGCTGCGTGTTCAGGAATTGCGCGCTGCTGCCGATCTCCCCGTTATTGAGACCAGTAAGCATCTGGTCTTCACCGGCAATCCTGGCACCGGTAAGACCACCGTCGCCCGACTGCTCTCCCAGATCTTCCGCACCCTCGGCGTGGTCAGTAAAGGCCACCTCGTCGAGACCGACCGCTCCGGCCTCGTTGCCGGCTTCGTCGGGCAGACCGCGACGACGACGAAAAAGGTCTTGGAGTCGGCGCTCGGGGGAACGCTGCTCATCGACGAGGCCTACGCCCTTGCCCGGGGTGGCGAGAACGACTTCGGCCTCGAAGCCGTCGACACGATCGTTAAGTTCATGGAAGACCACCGCGACGACCTGTCGGTGGTCGCTGCCGGCTACCCCGCCGAAATGATCGAACTGATCGACACGAACCCGGGCCTGAAAAGCCGATTCACACGGACCGTCGAGTTCCCCGACTATGACACCGAAGAACTCGTGGCGATCTTCGGCCTGATCAGCGGCACGAAGCAATACCACCTTGACGAGGGCGGCGCCGAGGCTTTGCGCGCCGTGATTGCGGCCGAACCGCGTGGACGAGGCTTCGGCAACGCACGTTTCATTCGCAACCTCTTCGAGGCAGCCATTGGCCACCATGCCCTTCGCCTCGCTGACGTCAATGCCCCGACGGTCGGGCAACTGACGACACTCACCGCGGCCGACATCGCTGGAGCCTGAGGTGAGCCTTCGCGACCGGTTGTACACCCCGCAAACTGCCAAGGCGGTCCTTTCGTGGAGGATCCTGCTCGGGATCGGGGTCGCCGCGGGTTCGATTTTCTTTGGCGTCGCTCCGGCTCTCGGTATCCCATTTGGTCTTGTTGCCTACACTGCGTCGGTTTCCATCGCGATGCCGCGTGACAAGCGTGTGCGGATCGATCCGTTCGCCGTGCAAGAACCGTGGCGCCAGTTCGTGCAGGGCGCACAGCGATCGGCCGTCAAGCTCCACCAGACCGTCGAAGCAGTGCGTGCAGGGCCGATCCACGACCGCTTGGCTTCGATCGTCACCAAGCTCGACCATGGCCTGGACGAAACCTGGCAGATTGCGCGCCGCGGCCACGACATCGACCAGCTAGTTCACCGACTCGAGCCAGCTGCCCTCCGCTCGAAGCTCGAGATGCTGCAGCAGCTGGGTGCAACCGAGGCAATCGCCTCAGTCGAAGGCCAGCTTGAAAGCGTTGACCGTTTGAAGGCCCAGTCAAGCAACACGGCCAACACCCTGCGGCTCGCTCAGACTCGCCTCGACGAACTCGTCGCACGGGCCGCTGAAGTCAGCGTGGGAGCCGGCGACACAGACGCGTACGAACACGACGTCGAGGATCTCGTCGTTGAACTGGAAGCGCTGCGACAAGCGGTACAGGAGACCCACGCAACGTGAGCCTGCTGAAGAGCAATCTCACCGTTGCTGGCGGAACAGCGCTGTCCCGGATCACCGGGCTGCTCAGGCTCAGTGTGCTCGCCGGAGTCATCGGCGGCACCGCCCTGAATGACGCGTATATCAACGCCAACGAGAGCCCGAACATCGTCTACGAATTACTCCTCGGCGGCGTGCTGTCGGCAACACTCGTGCCGCTGTTTTCGACGTTCGCGGAGGACAAAGACGACGAGTCGACCAACGTCGTCATCACCACTGCTGCCGTGATGATCGCCGGGCTGACGGTGGTCGCCGTGCTCGGCGCTCCGCTGATTTTCCGGCTCTTTTCATTGAACATCGCTGAAGGTGTCGACCCTGAACTCTTCCGCTCGGTCGGTACGACGCTGTCGAGAATCTTCCTGATCCAGATTCTATTCTACGGACTCACCGGTTTGGCCAACGCCTTCTTGAACAGCCGACGGCGCTTCTTCGCGGCGGCCTGGAGCCCAGTGCTCCCGAACCTGATCATCATCGTCACGCTGCTTTCGTTACCCGACCCGGTGAGTACCGGTTGGGACCTTGCGGATGTCCTCACCAACCAGCGGCTTCGTCTGACTCTCGGGATGGGCGCAACGCTCGGTATCGGGGCAATGGCGTTCGCACTGATCCCTGCAGCGATGTCGACGGGGTTCCGTTTCCGGCCGGTCTGGAACCTCAAACACCCGGCCGTGAAAAAGCTGCTCAGCCTGTCGTTCTGGACGTTCGGGTTTGTGGGGTCGAACATCGTGGCCCTGATCGTGGTCCGCAACCTGACTGAGCCGGGCTCGAGTGGCACGTTCGCCTACTTTGCCGCGTTCACCTTCTTCGTGCTCCCGCAGGGCCTCCTTGGCGTCTCGATCGCCACGACCTTCCAGCCCGAACTCGCCCGCTCGGTGGCGCGCAAAGACAAGGCATCGTTCATTTCGACGATGTCGCTTGGTGTCCGAATGACGGCGCTCCTGACCATCCCAGCCGGCATCGGCCTGTTCGTGTTGCGCCGGCCGCTCGTTGGCCTGGCAATCGAGAATGGGCGCTGCGACGCGGCGTGTGGTCAGAGCGCATCGCGGGCGCTTGGCGGTTTCGCGCTCGGGCTCGGCGCCTTCTCGATCTACTTCTTCGTGCTGCGCGGCTTTTACGCTCACAAGGACACCAAGACCGCCTTCAAGGTGAACGTCGTCGAGAACTCGATCAACATCGTGCTCGCCCTACTTCTCGTTGGCTCCTACGGAGTGCTCGGCCTCGGTGCCTCGTACGCGATTGCCTACGTGTTCTCGGCGTTCTGGGTCTTGCAGATCATGAGCTACAAAGTTCCCGGCTTCGAAGTCCGGCCGATTCTCCAGAGCCTCTGGACGATGCTCGTCGCTGGTGCACTGATGGGCGAGGCGGTGTGGTTTGTTACTCGCAACGTCGGCGGCAATGTCGGTGTCGATGCGCTGCTGCGACTGGTCGTTGGCGCCATTGTTGGCGTGGTCGTGTACTTCGGATTGCTCGCCGTGATGGGTGCGCCGGAACTCGATGCGCTGAAGCGTCGGCTCCTCCCTCGGAACAGCCCACAGCCAGAATCGACGAACTGAACACGAACTCGTCGCTGTTCTGGAGCAATGCAGATTCCGATGACCGTTGACCTGTGAACGTTCGGAGCCGTACCCGCATCACATCTGGCGTATTAGGGTGCTCGCCATGTTCAAGTACATGAAGAAGCAGTGGAAGTACCTCGTTGCGAAGTTGACCGGCCGGTTTAACGAGAACGCTGATCCGAAGGTGCAACTCGAACAGGCCATCAGCTCCGCGCAAACACAGCACAAGCAGCTCAAAGAGCAGGCCGCCAACGTCATTGCCGGCCAGAAGCAGGCCGAGATTCGTCTCAATAAAAAGATGACCGAGCTCGAAAAGCTCAACGGCAACGCCCGTCAGGCGCTGATCATGGCGTCCGATGCCCAGAAAGCAGGCAATGCCGACAAGGCTGCGCAATACACGAGCGCCGCCGAAACGATTGCCGACAAGCTCCTGTCGATCGAAGCCGATGTCGAGAGCCTCAAGTCGATGGTGCTCGAATCAGCGCAGGCCTCCGACCAGGCCAAGGCAGCTGTCAAGCAAAACAGCCGTCTGCTCCAGGAAAAGATTTCTGAGAAGTCCAAGCTGCTTAGCCAACTCGAACAGGCCAAGATGCAAGAAGAGATGAACTCGGCAATGACCTCGCTCACTGAGACGGTCGGCGACGATGTACCGACACTCAACGAGGTCACCGAGAAGATCGAGCCGCGCTACGCCAAGGCCAAGGCCTCGGCCGAGCTCAACGAGATCGGTGTCGAGAGCCGCGTGCTCGAAATCGAGCAGGCCACGGCCAACGTGCAGGCGCAAGGCCGCCTCAGCGAACTGCGTGCAGAACTCGGCCTTGACGCTGTCGAAGCTCCACAGAGCCAGCCAGCTGTCGCACCTGAAGCCCAAGCCTGACCCCAAAGCTGACGTCGTGGCGCTCCGAGTTTTATCTGGCCCGGTTCCGCGTGGCCCGAGTTATGTCTGGGCGATAGCGGCGTCGTTGCCACTGCTCCTCACAGAACAGAGCGAGCTTGACCTCAGGCGAAGAGGACGAGGTCGTCGCGGTGGATGACGTGTCCGACGCCAGAGACCCCGGCTGCATCGGCCATCTCGGCACTCGCCATAGAGGTCAGCCCTCGGGCAAATACCGTATCTCCATCACTGATTTCAACGACCTGTCCTGACTCAAATGAGCCCACAACGTTCGTGATGCCGGCCGGGAGCAGGCTTGTCGGGCGATCCGTCAGCGCGGTGCGCGCTCCACCATCGACGAAGACTGTTCCTGCCGGTTCGGCGGCGAAGGCGATCCAGAGCTTGCGTGCCGACAGCCTGCGGTCGTGCGGCTCAAACGTGGTACCGACCAATTCGTCAGACACCGACCCCGACAGCACGCCCTTACGGCTCGCGCGGGCAATCACCGACCTAATGCCCGACGACGACGCCATCCGTGCAGCAACGAGCTTGCTCGCCATGCCACCGCTCCCCCGGCCGCTGCCGCCGGTGTCGGCAGTAATCAACAGCAACGGGTCGTCGGCGCGCACCAACGGCACGAGCGTGGCGGTGCTGTCAGTTCGTGGATCGGCCGTGAATACGCCGTCCATGTCGGTCAGCAGCACCAACACGTCAGCGTTGACGCTGTTGGCAATCATCGCTGCGATGCGGTCGTTGTCGCCATATCGCAGCTCGTCATTTGCGATCGCGTCGTTCTCGTTGACGATCGGGACACAGCCGAGTTCAAGCAACCGGTTCATCGTCGAGCGTAAATGCAGGTACTGATTACGCATGACGAAGTCCATTGAGCTGACTAACAATTGTGCGCCGACCAAGCCGTGACGGCCGAGCTCTTGGTTGTACGCCTCGACCAGGCGACTCTGGCCCGCTGCAGAAATTGCCTGCAGCGTCGGCATATCGGCAGGGCGTTCACTGAGACCGACCGCCGCTACTCCGGCAGCCACTGCACCGGACGACACGATGATGACCTCGTGGCCCCGTTTGCGGAGATCGCCGACCTCGTCACAGAGCTTGGCAATGGCGCCACGTTCGATCGCACCCTTGGCATCGGTGATCGATGCCGTACCAATCTTGGCAACGACGCGCATCAGATGTCCGGCGAGTAGCCGAAACTAAATTCGCTGATCCAGATGACGTCGCCTTCTTCGGCACCCGCCTTGGCGAGCATCTTGGGTACGCCCAGACGTTCGAGCCGGTGGTCGATGTAGGCGAGCGCCTCGGGCGTCGTCACATCGTTGAGTGCGACGACGCGCTCGACTTCTTTGCCGACCAGGCGGAACTCGCCTTCGCCGACAATTTCGACTACCGCGCCCTTTGCTTCGGGGCGGATCGTAACCACGCCTTCGGCGTGCTGAACAGCCTGGCGAGCGTCGTGCACCTTCATTGCCATCTTGCCGACCAGGTCACTGAGGCCTTGTCGTGTCACCGACGACATAATGTCGCCGGTCCAGCCGAGCAACTCGAGTTCGTCAGCCTGGATCGCATCGGCCTTCGTTCCAACGACGAGGCGCGGACGATCGAGGAGATCGGGCTGATACTGGCCAAGTTCCTGAAGGAGGATTCGCTCTTGCTCTTGCGGGGACACGCCGTCCATCGGAGCGAGGTCGACCATGATGCAGAGCACCAAGGCCCGCTCGATGTGGCGGAGGAACTGGTGCCCCAGTCCCTTGCCCTCGCTTGCTCCTTCGATGAGGCCAGGGATGTCAGCCACCACGAATTCGGTCGCCTCATCGAGCTGGACAACACCCAAGTTCGGTTCCAGCGTCGTGAACGGGTAGTTCGCGATCTTCGGTTTGGCCTTCGAGATCACGCTGATCAGAGTGGACTTGCCAACGTTCGGGAATCCGACGAGTGCGACGTCAGCCATCAGACGAAGTTCCATCTTGAGCCAACGTTCTTCACCGTGCTCGCCCTGTTCGGCAAAGCTCGGCGCACGCCGCTTATTTGACAGGAATTTGGCGTTACCTCGGCCGCCGCGGCCCCCGCCGACCACAAGCCAACGGTCGCCTTGATTGACCAATTCGGCCAGCAGCGCCCCCGTGTAGAGGTCGGAGATGACGGTACCGATCGGCACGGCGATCTCGAGTGACTCGCCACGCTTGCCGTGCATATCTTTGCCCTTGCCGTGCACGCCGTTTCCGGCCTTGCGGTGCGGGTAGTCGCGAAAGGCCAGGAGAGACGCCACATTGTGGCTCGCAACGAACCAGATATCGCCGCCGTTGCCACCGTCGCCACCGTTCGGGCCTCCGAACACAACGGGCCCTTC
>CAWUXP010000327.1:0-19901 GCA_963926495.1 Candidatus Ilumatobacter herschelensis | reverse complement strand
GGTTGCGGCAGTCACTGCGCTCGCGAAGATCGAGCGCAGGCCGCGCTCTTCGAGCACCGCAAGACCGGCCGCGGTCGTGCCGTTTGGTGACGTGACGTTCTTGCGCAGCGTTGCCGGGTCGCCTTGTTGCGCGAGCAGTGTCGAGGCGCCGAGCAGTAACTGGCTGACGATACGCTCGGCGATGTCGGGGTCGAAGCCTTCGGCGACTGCCGCTTCGATCAACGACTCGGCCACGAGGAAGACGTAGGCGGGGCCTGATCCGGCGACGCCCGTGAAGGCGTCAAGCTGGGCTTCCGGCAAACGGTCGACGATGCCGACAGCGCCGAGGATCGACTCGGCCCAGGCCAGATCGTGGTCGTCGGTTGTGGTCCCACCGGCGATTGCCGATGTTCCTTTCCCAACGAGCGCTGGCGTGTTCGGCATGCATCGCACGACAGCGACGTTCGGACCAGCAGCCGCTTGAATCGCGGCGATGCCGACACCAGCGGCGATCGACAGAATCCGCGTCGCTCCGGCTGCGGCTGCTGCTGTCGCTGCACTGGCCACCCCCTGCGGCTTGACTGCGAGCACCGCTGAGCTGCATGGCGGAATCGACTCGGCGACGGTCATCCCTGGGAACATTTCGGCGAGTTCGGTGCGTCGCTCCTCACGCAGTTCGACAACAGCAAGCTGCTCCGCAGCGAAGGCCCCCGACTTGATCATCCCGCCGAGCAGCGCAGCACCCATGTTGCCGCCGCCGATCATTACCAATTCGATCATGTTGCTGCCCGTCGTCGCATTCATCTCCGCAACGGTAACTGGCCGTTCGACTCCTGCCGTTCGAGCCGTGGGGTCCGCCCGGGCGAGTACAAGGGACCGACTCCCCCGATGCGCACCCGCCCGGACACAAGCACAGTGGGCAAGCAAACAGCACGATCGGAACCCGGTCGCCCAAGTTTTGTGTGAGCCATTCCAGCAGCTGGCCCTGCTATTGCTCGCCCGCCGACGCTGGAGTTAACCGGAGAAATGAGACGCGAAACCGATGCGGAGTAAGCCCTTGAAGCACTGCTCGACATTGGCGTAAAGCAGGCCGAGTGTCTGGTCGATCGCATCGAGATCGACCTGACGCGCGGGCAGTTCTCCACGCAGAAAGATTCCATCTTCGGCGCCGATCGAAAAGCGTGCACCGACAAGCCGATCGTTCCGACGGAGCACGTGCTCATACAGGTCGGCGTGGTTCTCCTCGGGCGCGGCCATGACGTACGTCTCGTACTTCAGCGTGCGCTGCCCAAGCGTGAGCCAGACCGTGGTGAAGTCCTTCTCCTCACCGCGCATGCGCACGAGCCACCGCACACCGGAATCGGAGCTGACTTCGGCAACGCGTTCGACGGCGGCGATGTGGTCATGGCCGGCATCGAGTTCGCCCAACCATTCATCGATCTGGCGTTGCAGCACGGCCAGTTCGCGGGTGTTCATGGGTTCGGTCATGTCGACTCCTCGCCAGCGTCGTGGCAGGTGACGAGCGATCCGACACCCAGTTCGGCATAGAGGTCACGGAGCCGCTCCGCTGCGGAACGCCAGGTATAGGCCATGGCCCGTTCGACGGCGGCCTTGCCCATCGACGCTGCAAGCCCGGAGTCGTTGAGAATTTTGCGCATGGCGTCGGCATAGTCGGCCGGCTTGCGACCTTCGATCAGATATCCAGTTTCCCCGTCGTCGACGAGGCTGAGTAGCCCGCCAACCGCGCTGGCGACCACCGGCACGCCACAAGCCGCAGCTTCGAGCGCAACGAGTCCAAAGCTCTCACTTCGGCTCGGCACCAGCACGATGTCTGCCGCTCGGTACCAAGTAGAGAGGATGTGGTGCGGTTTCGGTTCGATGAAATGCACCTGATCATGCAAGCCGAGTTCGTCGACCAACGCATGCGCTTCGGATGCTTGCACGTCGCCGTTGTGACCGCTTGAACCGCCGACGATGGCCAACTGTGCATCGGGTCGGCCGAGTGCGGCGAGGGCACGAATGGCGACGTCGGGCCCCTTCAACGGTTGGATGCGGCCGACGAACAGGATGAATGGAACGTCCGGGTCAACGTTGATGGCGCGTCGCGCACCGGCTTGGTCGCCTGGTGTAAAAAAGGCATGCTCGACACCTGGCGCAATGATCTCGATCCGGCCGTGCGGATCGCCGTAGAGGCGCCGGAACTGTTCTTCTTCTTCGACACAGCTGACGCAGATCGCATCGGAACACTGGATGATCTCGGCCTCGGCCCGGTCGCGCCACTTAGGTTCAGGATCGCCGCCTTCGGCTTTGACCCGCGCAAGCGTGTGGAATGTCGACACGAACGGGACGTCGAGCTCGTGCTTGAGGTGGTGGCCAACAACGCCGCTAAGCCAGTAGTTCCCGTGGATGATGTCGGGCTTCTCGTTGGCCGCGATCCACTCCATCACGCCGTGGCAGAACTGATCGGAGATCTCCGGGAGCGCCTCCTTCGGAAGATGGTGCGGACCGGCCTCGATGTGCACCACCCGATGACCGGGCTCGACGAGGACCTCGGCCGGCAAACCCGCTCGGTCGGCGCGAGTGAAGGTGGTGCACTCGATACCGATCTGGCTGAGCGACGACACGAGCTCGCGTACGTAGACGTTCATCCCACCGCTGTCACCAGAGCCCGGTTGCAGCAATGGCGAGGTGTGCAGGGAAATCACTGCGACTCTAAGCACCACGAACGCTGACCCTACCGAGGCAGGGCGCCTACCGAGATGTCGTGTGCAGAGTCCGTCCCGACGAGGGACGGTCGGGATTAACCCTCGGGGAGAGTGTCGATGGTGGCTTCGCCGTCGCGGTAGCGGCGCACGAGTTCGGCGCTCAGCGCATCGAGGCGCTCGAAACGCTCACGGCGATCAGACGACACCTTTGCCTCAAATTTGGCAATGGCTTCAGCAAGGGAATCGAGTTCTGCGTTGTCGAGTTTTTCGAGGCGTCCAAAACGGAATTCAGCGCACACGGCATCAAGTTCGTCGGCAAGGGGATTATCGCTAAGATCATTGGTCGGCCGGGGAGGTCGAGCGGGGCCTCCGGTCAGGTGTTGCGAAAGCACGAGGCCGATCTGTGCACTGAGGTCGGCGTCGGGGCCGGCGCCACGCCGCGACAGTTCGGTTCTCACGAGATCGATTCGGGCCTGAGCAACGCGGCGTGCGTATGCGACGACGTCGTCTTCATGCTGCAGTTGCTGGCGCAGCGCACGTAGGTCGGTCAGCGAGAGCGCTGCGGGGTCAGGGCTGGCCTGGGCTGTGGTGTCGCTCACGTGCATCCTCCAGATACGGGCGGAAGAACCGCCACTTCGTCATTCGGTCCGAGTGCGGTGTCGAGATCGACATCGTCACCGTTTACCCAGACTCGGCATGTGCTGAGCACATCGCTAAATCCAGGGCCATAGCGTTGCTCGGCTGCAGACAGGACGTCAGCCACCGTGGCACCATCGAACGCGTCGGTTCCCGTCCCAGCGGCCTCGCGGGCCGAAGCAAACAGACGCATTTTGACCATCGAGTTTAATCTACCGGCCACGTGCCGAGTCCTCGGAGAACCCCACCGCTGTAGTGAAACGGCAGATCGATGAACGATGCAGCAACCACGCCTGGGAGCTCATCGGCATGTTTCTTAATCGACTTGAGGAATTTCTGGAAAAACTTTTTAAAGTTCGACGGCGGCGGCGTTAAGTGCGTCGCCCGAAGGACCCCTGCGACGAATCCGACGGCTGCGACGGCAAGCGTGAGCCCAAGGGTAAAATGTCGAACGGAATCTTCTTCGAGGCGCCCGGTGGCACCGTACAACCCAAGTTCGGGACGCAGCATGGGGAGTTGACAGCCGCGGTCGGTGACTCGCCGACCGCGACGCCGTGGCGGTCGGGAAACTGCGAGCCCAGCACAGACAACAAGCGATGCTGCAAAAGCGACCAGTTCCAGTGCGAGGATCGCGACGTTAACGATGCTCCCGTTGAACGAAGTAGTACGCCACGTCAACCACGCAAACCAGGCAATGAGCCCAACTGCTGAGACGATGGTTCCAATGACACTCGTGGGCGCTGGCGCAGGGCGGCGCCGCAGGACAACTGGCGCCCCCTGTGGAGCGCTGGCCTCTGGATTCTGCGTGTTCGTGTCGATGGTCAGAGGAGCCTGGTCGGTCATGGGAGCCCGGCCAGCAGGAATCGAGCGTCGATGCCAGCGTCAATCGTTCTTCGGCCAACCGACAGCGCATCTTGACTACGCGTTGGCCACCCGAGAAGTTGCCCGAAAAGTTGCCCGCTGGCAGCGCCTGCTCCGGGTATCGTCAGGCCACTGTGGGAACTGACAAACGAGAACGCCAGCGGACCAATAGGGCCATCAAGGAAGACCAGGTCGCCAAGGCCAAGACGCGCGAGAAAACCACGCGCACGGCGATAATTGTCGTCGGAGCCATCGTCGCCGTCTTTGGCATCGTGCTGATCGCCAACATGTTCATTGGCGATGACGACGCCGCCACGATCGACACGGTGGCAAATGCCTACGCTGCCGACGACACCGTCGCCGGCGATTCACCCGACACCAGCGCTGACCCGACTGCAGAGCCGCAGCCTGTCGAAACCGACGGCGAAGTGTTCGCTGCGACTGGCGAGTTCGTTCCCGACGGATGCCCGTCACCCGACGGCTCCGCCGAGCAGCAGCAGTCATTCGACGCTCAGCCACCAATGTGCCTCGATTCGACTCTGGCGTACAGCGCACTCGTCACGACAAACAAGGGCGAGATCACCATCGAACTCAATCAGGACAAGGCGCCGGCCACCGTCAACAACTTCGTGTTTCTCGCTCGAAACCAGTACTTCGATGCCACAACGTGCCACCGGATCATCCCGGGCTTCGTCGTCCAGTGCGGCGATCCAACGGCTACCGGCGGCGGCGATCCTGGCTACAAGTTCGCTGACGAACTACCCGAAGCCGGCGAGTACCAGATCGGTTCGATCGCCATGGCCAACAGCGGGCCCGACACCAACGGCAGCCAGTTCTTCATCATCACCGGCGACCAGGGTGCGGCTCTACCGCCGCAGTACACGCTGTTTGGCGAAGTCGCCACTGGATTCGACGAGACAGTCCTCCAGATGGAAGCAGCTGGCACAGCATCGGGGAGCCCGTCTGAGCCGGTCGAGATCCAGTCTGTCGTCATTTCCACCAGCTGATCTGCGTTCGTAACTGCTAACCCACCAGGTCCGGTGAACAGACTTCGATAATCAGGGTTGGAGAGCGGTCAAGCCGTGAGACGCGCTTCGAGGTCGGCGAGCACTGCGTCGCCAATACCGATCGAGGCGAGGTAGTTGCGCACCGTGCCGTGGTCGGCAACGAGGTCACGCAAGATCTGACGCATCGCGTCGGGGTGCGCTCCAAACATCATCTGAGGACGCGTATCCATGTCAGCAGCAGCTTCGGGGACATGCTCAGCAAGCCACGTTCGCATGCGGGTCATGGCGCCGCGGGTGAGTCCGAAGTCTTCGACGATCACTTCGTGGTCGACGCCGAGCCCACCAAGAATGAGGGCGGCGAGAATGCCTGTGCGGTCTTTGCCTGCAGCGCAGTGGAACACAGCCGGGCCACTGCCGGGGACCGCGAGCGTGGCGATGGCCTGGGCAAACCGATCGGCGCCGTTGTCCAGCATGTCTCGGTAGGCCCAAATCAGGAAGTCGATGCCACCCTGCTCGGTGGCAGGAAAGTCGGGAACACCGGTCTCGATCCAGGTGGCGTCGAGGATCGACAGATGATGGAACGCCACCGGATACTTGGCCACAGGGAAGGTGCCGCGCGCGGCAATCTCCTTCGAGGTACGGAGGTCAACGACGGTACGAATGCCGAGTGCGTCGACAACATTGATGTCACGATCGTTCAGCCGGTACAGACCGTCAGCTCGAAAAAGTCGTCCCCACTCGGTGGTCTGACCGTTCCCGAGGACGTAGCCACCGAGGTCGCGGAAGTTGAAGACCGACTCGAGGGGAACAACACGGTCGGCATGTTCCACGACGGCGAGCGCCTCGACGTTCGGTTCGGTGATGCCGGAGGTGACAGTCATGGGTCTGGACCGTAACGATCGCCCTTCGACCGAACCGCGAACACCAGGTGAACGCTGGTCACAACGACCGAGAGATGCGTCACGTCGCCGTTTCGGCGCGATTGCGACGTCACCGTGATCGATTCAGCGGTCGGTTGCTCGCCGAATGGCGGTCGATTGACTGCAGATCGGCGGCGACTCGACGCGCCACTTCGGCCGGCCGAAGGCTCCGACCTAGGCCGCTGAGGTATCAACTACTCTGTGACACTCCATCCGTACGGTGGGAACAATGTTGATCGTCGTCATCGTGATGGGCCTCGTACTCGCCGGCTGCGCAGCCGCAGCGGCCTATTTCTTCGCACTCCGGCAGGCCGAGCAGCGCGCGTCCACCGACCTCGCCGCCCATCTCGGTTCACAGGCCATCACTGTCGAAGCCCTGCAGGCATCGGTCGACAGCGCAGTTCAGGGCGCGGTTACCGCCGTGCGTCAGCAGGCCACCGAAGAGCGTGACGCTGCCGTGACGGCCGCCCTCGCACAGACCGCCATCTTGCAGCGAGAACAATTGGGCGCCACTGCGTCGCAGGTGCAGCAGCACGCCAGCGCCGATCTGGCTGCCAAGAAAGACGTCATCGACACACGGCTCGACCAGGTCCACGGCGAAATGCGGAATGAGCTGGCGAAGTTGAGCGACATGGTCAATGCGCTCGGCAAAACCAACGCCGAGAAGTTCGGACAAGTCGAAACGTCGTTGAAGGCACACGCCGCTGTGGCAGCGGCGGTCGCCGAGTCGGCACAAGCACTGCGCACAGCAATTGCCAACCCGCAGGCTCGTGGCCAGTGGGGCGAGCGGATGGCTGAAGACGTCCTGCGCATGGCCGGCTTCGTCGAGAACACGAACTACTTCAAGCAAACCCAGATCGATGGCGCCACCGGCCGGCCCGATTACACGTTCCCGATGCCCAAGGATCACAAGCTCTACATGGACGTCAAGTTCCCGATGGCGTCGTACCTGCGCTACCTCGAAGCCGGCACTGACGCCGAACGTGAAACGCACATCAAGAACTTTCTCCGCGACGTCCGGATGCGCGTGAAAGAACTGGCCAAGCGCGATTACGGCAACACCGGCAACCAGCAGGCAGTCGACTCCGTACTCCTCTTCATCCCGAACGAGCAGCTCACCAGCTTCATTCACGAGCACGATCCGAACCTGCTCGACGATGCGATGAAGCAGCAGATCGTCATGTGCTCGCCGCTCACGCTGTTCGCATTCCTCGGTGTTATCCGCCAAGCCTTCGACAACTTCATGATCGAGAAGACCAGCGACCAAATCCTGCAGCTGATCGGCAAGTTCGGAACGCAGTGGACGAAGTACTCCGAACAGGTCGACAAGGTGAAAAAGCGCTTCGAAGCCGTCGATAAAGACTTCGAGTCCCTCGCTGGCACCCGGCGCCGTGCCCTCGAACGACCACTGCGTGAACTCGACGGCATCCGCCAACAGCGCGGCCTGCCGGTCGACGGCGAGTTGTTCGCCCTGGCAGAGGACGAAGACGAGACGCCCGCTGGCGGCACTGTTCGCCAACTCGGGGCGTGATCAGGGCCTGGCCCTCGCTCGCGCCTGATTGAATCGAGCGCAGTGAGCCAGCCCGCCTTCGACTTCGATGACATCGTTCCCAACGAGTTCGCCGACCCTACGTTCACCGTCGGCGAGTTGGCTGAGGCGATCAACGACCAACTCCGTAGCGGTTTCCGAGGAGGTATCTGGGTTCGAGGCGAAATCAGCGATCTGTCGAACCGCGGGGCCCACACGTACTTCTCGCTGATTGAAGAAGGCGACAACGGCAAGGCCGTCCTGAACGTCCAGTTGTTCGCCCCGACAAAACAGCGGCTGACTCCGCTGCTGCGCAAGTTCCGCCTCGAACTCCGCAACGGGATGAACGTCCGCATCAAAGGCGACCTCGACTTTTGGGCCCAGGGCGGCCGACTCGGGTTCAAAATGGCGAACCTCGATCCGAAGTTCACGATTGGCGACATCGCCCAGTCACGCGACGAGGTCATGCGCCGACTCACTGCCGAAGGCCTGCTCGATACCAACCGCCGAGTTCGGGTATCGCCCGTGCCGTTGCGTGTCGGTGTCGTCGCCAGCGTCGGCACGGCTGCATGGCACGACTTCCGCGACGAACTCGAACGCAGCGGGATCGGCTTCCAGCTCAGCGTCGCCGACGTCCGGGTCCAGGGCGACATGGCCGAGAACATGGTCACAGCGGCCATCGCCCGGTTCGCGCTGCGCCGCGACCTCGATGCAATCGTCGTCATCCGCGGCGGCGGAGCGCGCAACGAGCTCGCGGTGTTCGACTCCGAGAAGATTGCTCGAACGATCGCTGCCTGCCCGGTCCCGGTACTGACCGGATTGGGCCACGAGGTCGACCGGAGCATTGCCGACGAGGTGGCGCACACCGCCCTGAAGACACCGACTGCCTGTGCCGGCGCGCTGATCGAGCGCACCCAGCGCTACATCGGCGAGACCGAGCAGGCGTTTGCTTCGATCGTCCAGCGCAGCCAGATCGCGCTCAGCGATGCCACGAACGACCTGTCCGAAGCTGCTCACCGCATTGCCCGGCGCACACACGCCGCGGTCGAACGGTCCGACGAACGATTGAAGATGCGTGTTGATCGCCTGGCTCGAAGTGGTCCGACGGCACTCAACAAGTCGACCGAACGCCTCGATCGCGCAGCTGCGCGCCTCATCGAACGGCCCACCGATCTGCTCACGCGTTCGACGCAACGGCTCGACGTGCTCGCTGCTCGCGTTGGTGCACTCGACCCCACCGTGCAACTTGCTCGCGGGTGGACAATCACCCACAACGCAGCGGGCAATCTCGTTCGCTCAACCGCAGATCTCGACGTCGACGACGTCCTCACCACCACACTCGCCGACGGCACCGTCACCAGTACCGTTACTGCCACGCACCTGAAAGATGACACCGATGCCTGACGCCACCGAACAACCCGGCTACGCCGCAGCACTCGACGAACTCGACGCGATTCTGCGCGAACTCGAAGGCTCCGACGTCGACGTCGACCACCTGGCCGACCGAGTCGCCCGGGCAAGCGAGCTGATCACGCTCTGCCGAGAGAAGATCGCCAATGCACAAGTCAAGATCGAACAGGTCACCGCCGACCTAGACAGCTGACCAGTGTGACCTCTCTTCGACAGGTCATTCCCCGTCAGCAGTACCCTTAGCGTCCATGTCCGGTGCTCCTGCTTCACTGCTCGAAGTCGCTGCACGCGTCACCCATCGACTGGACGAATTCCTTGCTGCCGAGCGGGCCCGCTGGGTCGAACTCGAGCCCGCCCTCGCTCAGCCGATTGACGAGATCCGACGCTTGGTGCTCGCTGGCGGCAAGCGGCTCCGACCCGCCTTCTGCCACTGGGGCTTCGTCGGTGCAGGCGGCAGCGTTGCCGAGCAGATCCACATCGACGCCGGCGCAGCGTTCGAACTCATGCACGCGTGTGCGCTGTTCCACGACGACGTGATGGACGATGCCGATTCTCGTCGGGGGCAACGAACTGCCCACATGGTGGCTGCTGACGAGCACGCCGAGCAGGGGTGGGCTGGCGAATCTCGTCGATTCGGTGAAGGCGTCGCGATCCTCGTTGGCGACCTTGCCTTTGTCTACGCCGACCAGCTGCTCGCAGCGGCATCACCTGCCGCGCTCGGCATCTGGAACGAGTTGCGGATCGAGCTGAACATTGGGCAGTACCTCGACATTCTGGGCGGCGTCAGCCGGACCCGCGACGTAGCTGCATCCGAACGGATCTGCCGGTACAAGTCGGGCAAGTACACGATCGAACGGCCGCTGCATCTCGGCGCCGTCCTTGCCGCTCCTGAGCGCGCCGACGAACTGCTCCCCCATCTGTCGGCGTACGGCCTCCCGCTTGGCGACGCGTTCCAGATGCGCGACGACGTCATGGGTACGTTCGGCGACGAAGCTATAACGGGCAAACCCGTCGGTGGCGACCTCGTTGAGGGCAAACCAACGCCGCTGCTCGCCCGGGCTACTCGTTTGGCAACAGACGCACAACGCGAGGTCCTTGAGCGCGTCGGTGACCCCGACATGAGCGCCGAGACCATTGCGTCGATCCAGCAGGTCATCGTCGACACCGGCGGCCTGGCCGAATTGGAACAGCACATCAGCGACCTCACTGAGTCCGCTGTCACGTCGCTCGACGCAGCACCGATCACTGCGGTCGCCAAGACTGAGCTTGTGGCGCTCGCAGAGTTTGTTGCACAGCGCACCGTTTGATCATGAACGAGTTAGAGAAAGATCTCACCATGGAAGTGACCCTGTGAACGTTGTCGTCATCGGCGCAGGCCTCGGCGGCCTGTCAGCGGCAGCCCACCTCAGCAAAGCCGGCCACGACGTCACCATCGTCGAGCGCGAGTCGATGCCCGGAGGCCGCGCCGGCATGGTCATCCGAGACGGATTCCGGCTCGACAACGGGCCCACCGTGCTCACGATGCCCGATCTGCTTGAAGAAGCATTTCAGGCTGCCGGCGCGAATATGGCAGACCACGTCACGATCAAGCCGGTCGACCCCATGTACCGCGCCTGCTACGCCGATGGGTCGACGTTGCTGGTCAAGCACGGCCGCGAGGCAATGACCGAAGAGATCGCACGTTTCGCTGGCGACAAGGAGGCCGCCGCATTCGGTGACTTTGCCGACTGGCTCAAGAAGCTGTACACGGCCGAGATGCGGTCGTACATCGACACGAACCTCGACTCACCGCTCGACCTGATTAAACCGTGGCGGGACGGACTGAAGATCCTCAAGCTCGGGGGCTTCGGCAAACTCGACAAGAAAGTGGCCTCATTCTTCGACGACCCACGACTGCAGCAAATCTTCAGCTTCCAGTCGATGTATGCCGGCCTTGCGCCGTACGAGGCATTGGCCATCTATGCCGTCATCACCTACATGGACGCCGTCGAAGGCGTCTTCGTGCCCGAGGGCGGCATGCACATGATGGCGGTCGGCTTGGCCGAGGCGGTCGAAAAGGCGGGTGTGACCATTCGCTACGAGGCCCCCGTCAACCAGATCGTCCGGTTTGCCGACGGGTCGGTGCGCGGTGTCCAACTCGGCGCACCGGGTGCCGAGGGTGGCGAACTACTCGAAGCCGATGCGGTTGTCTGCAACCCCGATCTTCCCGTCGCGTACCGCGAGTTACTTGACGGCGTCGATGTCCCGAAGAAGGCGCAGAACGGCAAGTACAGCCCGTCATGTCTGCTCTGGATCGCCGGTGTTAAAGGCGACCTTCCCGCCGATGCAGCACATCACAACATCCACTTCGGTGACGACTGGAACGGGTCGTTCAAAGCACTCATCGAAGATGGTGTTCGCATGCCCGACCCCTCGATCCTCGTCACCCTGCACTCGCTCGACGATCCAACGCTCGCCCCTCCCGGCCACAACAACCTGTACGTGCTCGAACCGACGCCAAACCTGAGCGGCAAAATCGACTGGTCAAAAGAGCGCGACACGATCGTCGAATCACTGCAGACCAAGGTCGCCAGCCTCGGCTACCCGACCGAGGTTGTGCTCGAAGAGGTCTACGATCCTCAAGATTGGGAGCGCATGGGCATGGAGCAGGGCACGCCCTTTGCACTGGCGCACACCTTTTTCCAAACCGGACCGTTCCGACCGAACAATGTCACTAAACAGATCCCTGGCCTCGTCTTCGTTGGCAGCTCCACGCTGCCGGGCGTCGGCGTCCCTATGGTCCTCGTCTCCGGCAAGCTCGCAGCCGAGCGCGTCGACCAATACGCCAAGCGCAAATAGTTGCCGATGGGGTCAGACCCCTTTCGCAACTTCTACGCTCTTGTTCTGATGCGCAATCCGTTCCAGCGAACACCTCCAACTCCGACGACGCATCTGTTGCCGACCGGGCCTGTCACGCTCGACGAGAGTTACGACTTGTGCCGCGACTTCAACAAGCGCCACGGCACGACTTACTACTGGTCGACCAAGGTGCTGCCAAGAATCAAACAGCACCACGTCCACGCGCTCTATGCCTTCGCTCGGTATGCCGATGACATCGTCGACGAGATCCCCTCGCAGGGAGGCCGCGACGTCCCGACCGAGGTACGCGCAGCAGCACTCAAAGACTTCGGGGACCGGTTCTTCGCCGACCTCGAAGTCGGTCGGTCCGAAGACCCCGTACTGAAAGCCGTCGTGCACACGGTCCGGGCCTTCGATATCGACACGACTGCATTTGAGCGCTTCCTCCATTCGATGACGATGGACCTCACCATCGAGTCGTACGAAACATGGGCAGAACTCCTCGTCTACATGGACGGCTCCGCCGCGGTCATCGGCGAAATGATGCTGCCGATCCTCGAACCAACCGACTACGCCACCGCGCTACCGCACGCACGCGACCTCGGCAATGCGTTCCAGCTGACGAACTTCCTGCGCGACATCGATGAGGACCTCGATCGAGGCCGCCAGTACGTGCCGCTCGAGGACAGCCGCCGGTTCGGCGTCGATCTCAGCGAACGCACAATGTCGCCCGAGTTCGTTGCTCTGATGAAGTTTGAGATCAACCGCTGCCGCGAGCTGTACCGATCGTCCGACGTCGGTATCGCGATGCTGCCAGACAGATCCGCCAAGTGCGTGCGAGCTGCGAACACCCTGTACTCGCGCATTCTGGGCAAGATCGAAGCGAACAAATACGACGTGTTCACGTCACGTGCGAGCATCACGACCACCGAGAAGGCGGCAATGGTCGCCAAGATGCTCCGGTGATGCGTTCCGCTGTTTCCGCCGTTTGTGTGAATCGGGCACCAAAGATGGGATGCCGCAGATGAAGCCGGTCGATCGGGTCGGAGCGATCGCCGGGTTGACGACCGTAGCTGGCATGATCGCCACGCCGTTGCTTCCGCAGCGCGGCCTCGCCCGCAAGATCTTGTCGTCGGTCGTCGTGAGCGCAATGTTCGTCAACACCACGGCGAACGCGGTGCGAACGTGGGGTGGCCGACGCGCCGGTGCAGCAGGTGCGATTACTGCTGTCACCACGACAGCTGTCGAGCGGATCGGCACGCAGACCGGCCTGCCGTTCGGGCAGTACGGCTACACCAACGCACTCCAACCGCAGATCGCACACGTCCCAGCCATCGTGCCGTTGGCGTGGTTCGCGATGTCGTTGCCGTCGCGTGAGGCCGCACATGCCGCGCTCGGCGAGCACTCAACGCCCGGCCGACGGATCGCTCTCGGCAGTGCAGCGATGACTGCGTGGGACCTCTTCCTCGACCCGCAGATGGTCGGTGAGGGCTACTGGAGTTGGGTTCGGGCGGGCCGCTATCGGAGCATCCCGCTCACCAACTTCGTCGGCTGGTTCGTCACTGGCCTCGGTGTCATGGCCCTCCTCGAAGCACTCTTGCCACCGAAGGAACACGACGCCGATGGCCCACTCGTCGGCACCTACGCGTACATGTCGCTGATGGAAACGCTCGGCTTCGCGAAGTACTTCCGCGACCCGCTCGTGGCGTTGGTCGGTGGGCTCGGCATGCTCCCGATCGCGGGAACAGCAGTGATGCGAAAGCTCCAAAAATGAAGCACGTCGTAATCGTCGGAGGCGGTGTCGGTGGCCTGACCGCAGCGATTCGATTGCGCGCTGCCGGCCACACCGTGACGATCTTCGAACGGAACGATGTCGCTGGCGGCAAACTGGCAACGTTCGAGCGCGACGGCTTCACGTTCGACATCGGCCCGTCGCTACTCACCCTGCCCCAAGTGTTTGACGAGGTCTTGGCGCTTGCCGGGACAAGCCTCCAGGCCGAACTCGATCTTGTCCGCCTCGACCCGCAGTTCCGCTATCACTGGCGCAACGGTGGTCAGCTCACCGTCCACGACGACGCCGCCGCGACAGCCGCAGCATTCGATACGTTCGCGCCGGGGTCTGGCGACGCCTGGCGCGGCTTCAACGAGCATGGTCGCAAAATCTGGGACGTGTCCCAACGGACCTTCTTCGCCGGCCCGATGGACAATCCCGTCGCGCTCCTCAAGCGGATGCAGTCGCCAAAAGACCTCGCGACGATCGACGCGCTACGCACCCTGAACGACGCCGCCCGGGCGACCTTCGACTCACGCGAACTGCAGCAGTGGGCGAATCGATATGCGACCTACTCCGGCTCGTCGCCCAGGCAGGCACCGGCGACGCTGGCGTGCATCCCGCACATCGAAGCCGAGTACGGCTGCTGGTATCCGATGGGTGGCCTCGGAGCGCTGCGCGATGCGCTCGTGCGCGTGGCCATCGAACAGGGCGTCACGATCAAGACCGCGACCGACGTCGCCCGGATCACGACACAGGCCCAGGTGGTCACCGGCGTCAAGTTCACTGACGGCACGACGACTGCAGCCGACATCGTCATCGCCAATGTTGATGCCGAGCACCTCTACGGCGACCTCGTCGATGACGAACGGGCCCTCAAGCAGGTCCGTAAGGCTGGCCGTTCGACGAGCGGGTTTGCGCTCTGCATCGGCGTATCGGGTACGACCGAAGGGCTTGGCCACCACAACATCTGGTTCTCCGACAACTACGCCCAGGAGTTCCGCGAACTCGATGCCGGGCAACTGGCAACCGATCCGACGATCTACGGCTGCGTCTCATCGGTGACCGACTCGAGCCAGGCTCCGGCCAATAGCGAGAACTGGTTCTTACTCGTGAACACGCCACCCGGAGCCGACATCGACGCACCTGCGTATCGCGACCTTGTACTCGAACGGCTCGCTGCACACGATGTCGATCTGCGCGACCGGATGCAGTTCTGCGCACGGTTGACGCCGGCCGACATTGAGGCGTTCTATCGATCACCGGGTGGCGCAATTTACGGCACCGCGTCCAATGGCAAACAGGCCGCGTTCGCCCGCCCGGCGAACCGCGGCACGAAAGACGGCCTGTACCTCGTGGGTGGGTCGAGCCATCCGGGCGGCGGCCTGCCGCTTGTGGCGACCAGCGCGAAGATCGTCTGCGAGATGATTGCTCAGGACAACGAGTGAGAAGCCGCCTCCGGTTTGGACTGCTTGGCATTCGCCTGGCCGCTGCCGGGATAGCACTTGCTCGGCTCGCCAAGGTTGCAAAGGCCGCGCAACCGGTCCGGGCGGCCACGGCGCCGACACCGCAGATCAGCATCGTCATCCCTGCTCGCGACGAAGTCGATCGCATCGGCCCGCTGCTCGAAACGATCGTCGGAGCGCCCGGAGTCGGTGAGGTGATCGTCGTCGATGACCAGTCGACCGATGGCACTGCCGAGTTCGCGGCACGGCTTGGAGCGCGGGTCGTGCACGGCAGCGAACTCCCGACGGGCTGGGCCGGTAAGGCCTGGGCCTTGCAGCAGGGCATCGAGGCAGCAACCGGCGAGTGGGTCGTCACCCTCGATGCCGACACGCGCCCCGATCCTGAGCTGCCGACGGCGCTCGTTCGTCGGGCACTGGACGACGGGTTTGACCTGCTGACCGTGGGCGGCCGGTTTGACTGCCCCACGCCCGGGAGCCGCTGGCTGCATCCGGCAATGTTGACTACGCTTGTCTACCGCTTCGGCCCACCCGGCGTTCCCACCCGGCCTGACCGGGCAATGGCGAATGGTCAGTGCATGACGTTTCCTCGCCAGGCATTCCTCGATGCGGGCGCAATGTCGGCCGTGGGCGGCGAGGTTGTGGAGGACATCGCACTCGCTCGACGCCTGGCTGGGACCGGCGCATCGGTCGGTTTTCTCGATGCAAGCGATCTGCTGACGGTTCGCATGTTTGAGTCGTTCGACGACACCTGGACTGGCTGGGGTCGATCGCTCGCACTTCCCGGCATCGAGCCGCTCGGTCGCCAACTCCTTGACCTCGCCGTCGTCCTCCTCGCCCAGGCCCTGCCACTCCCCCGCCTGCTGCTTGGGAGCGGCGACATCCTCGACGCCTTCCTGCTGGTCAACCGCCTCGGCACGCTCGCCGGCACCCGTACTGCGTACTCGGTTGCCGATGCGCCGTATTGGGCGAGCCCACTCGCTGACCTCCCGGCCACGTTCGCCATCGCCAAGGGCATTGCCCGGCGCGGCCCACAGACCTGGCGCGGCCGCACCTACGGTTGAGTTGCCCGCTCACGATCAGCTCGCGCGGCCATGCCAAACCGGATGCCGATGATCGTCATCAGTACGCCCATCGCTGCGGTTCGGTATGGCCCCTCGAGAGCGAGATGGATGAACGGGAGCGCGAGTATCCCGGCCCGCGATCCCCACGCGAACGACCGGGTGATGGCAAAGACGACGAGCAGCAGGCCGACGCCGATCGCTACTGAGGGCCATGCGAACACTCCGGCACCGCCAACGAAGGTCAGAATGCTGCGACCGCCGACGAATCGAGCGAAGACCGGGAAGGCATGGCCGATCATCGCTGCGCCAGTGGCGACGTAGGCAATTCCCCAGACACCCGGATCGGCGATCAACACACCGACGGCTGCGGCTGCTGCACCTTTGGCAACGTCGCCCACGAACACGGGCACCGCTGCCGACTTACCGAGCGTCTCGCGTGCGTTCCAGAACCCGGGGTTCCGATCGCCCACATCGCGCAGGTCAATTGCCGAACGGCGGCGTGCCACCAGGTTGGCCACGGGGATCGAACCGAGCAGGTAGCCAACCACAACGACGGTGAGAACATCGACGAAGGTAGTGCTGAACGAACTCATTCCTGACAGCATGGCTGATGCATGGCCCGCATCGCATCGTTCCACCTGATTCGTGAACGGCCAGGCCGTGCCGTGTTGGCGTTGGCACGCCTCGGGCTCGATCGCCCCGCGCTGTCGCGCGTCGACGGCCTGCATTTCTGGCGGCTGATGGGAAGCGGCAAGGGCAACAACACTGGTCCGGGGGCCGACCTCCGACGGACTGCGCTGTTCGCCGTGTGGGAGAGCGAAGCCGACCTCGACACCTTCATGTCGTCGCATCGGATTGCGCAGCGGTGGCAGGGTGCAGCAGAAAGTTGGCACGTTCGATTGAAGGCGGTCGGCGGGCACGGCAAGTGGCGGGGCATCGACCCGCTCAACGAGATGGAGCCCGGTGACAGGTCGGGCCCGATTGCGATCATCACCCGTGCCGACGTGCGGCGGCGCTCGTGGAAAGCATTCGGCCATGCCGGTGTCGAGGTCGATGCCGAGTTGCACACGGCACCTGGTTTGATCGATGTTGTCGGCGTTGGGGAAGCCCCGGTCGGCCGGCTTGCGACGTTCAGTTTGTGGGAGTCGATGGGTGCTGCGCGGGCGTACGCGTATTCGATGCCGAGGCATCAGCAGGTGATCGAAGAAACCCGGACTGGCGACTGGTATGCCGAGGAGTTGTTTGCCCGCTTCGAGCCCTACGGGTCGTCAGGGACGTGGGACGGTCGCGATCCGCTCGAATCCCCGCGAGGCTGACCCGGCCTGGGCCGATATATTCGGGGCGTCCTTCTCGCCAGCGAGTGGGATTGTCGCCCAGATAGCTCAGTTGGTAGAGCAACGCATTCGTAATGCGTAGGTCCCGAGTTCGACTCTCGGTCTGGGCTCCATTTGATGTTGACGCGTTGAGCGTTGCGTGACGTGGGTTTCCCATGATACGTATAGCAAATTCCGCTACCTAGCCGCCGATATCTTGGTCTCGACCTCTACGGAAGTGTCGTCGCCGGTCGCCGAACCAAGATCGCACCAGTCTTCGGAGTAGACCTCAGATGAACACACCGTTCACATCAACGACAAGATCCGTCAACACCGCATTCGACCGCACATCGCCACCGCCGTAGTTCAACGACGTCGCCACTGCACCATCGGGGATCCCAGCGCGACCAGTGACCTGGAGGGTGACGAACCGACCATCGCCCACCCGACCATCGCCCTCAAACTCCCCATCGAACGACGCCGAGCCCGGCCACACCGGAGTTGGTCGTGAACACCTGACCCAGGTCGTAGTTGGCATCTCTAATGATGCCGTCGACCACGGCCTGATTCGTGTCGATGTCACGGTTGTTATTGGCGAACGGATCGCCGTCTTGGTCCGCACTCGCAGTTTCCGGCGTGACTGGCAGCTCTGGGCAGTCGCCGCTGGAGTTGCTCACGTACACCAGGTTGTCGTTGCCTGCGACGAGCTGCAACCGGGTGGAGATCTCGGTTATGTAGATCCCTGAAACACGGTTGACCGCAGTGACGATCGACGCCAGCGCCGACTCACGCGACCCGCGCCTCCTGGCTTGGCTGTTCGAGCTCAACGACATTTCCTTCGATGAACGCCTCCGCGCTTTGTTGCGGTACATCGGCAGCGCCAACGTTTACCGGAGCGACCCCAACAGAAAACGCCAGCACCAAAGCGGCACCAATGACTCCGTTGCGCGCGCAACGCGCACGATTCGTTCCTGCGTTGCCCATGCTTCTCCCTCCCGCTTACAAAGAATTGGCTATCTGATAACAGGAGTAGCCGCACGGGGCGGCCGCACACAGATCAAGGTTGTTCGGTTCGCGGTAGCCGACTCGCAGCACTCGAACGCCGCGCTCGGCCCAACGCTCGCCCCACTGCTGGTACAGCCCATGGCCCGGTCCACGCAGACCGCCCATTGCGCCGCCACACATCATGAGCGCAGCAGGTACTGGAGCACTCGGCTCATGCCACTGGACGCTGAGCAATCCGCGAGACGTGTACACCTCTCGATGCCGCAACGACGCTGTGACCACTACCTCGCTCGTCGCCAACGGACGGAGCGCTTCAAGTGCCGTCGGCGAAACGGGATCAGACCGTGGAGGCCCAGTGGTTTCTGGCATCGTCGAAGTCTCGAGTGCGGTCAAGTGCGACGACGACGCGAAATGTGCCTTCCGTCACGTTGTGGGTCAGTGAGGGCCACTAGCGTCGCCAGGGAAATGACAACACCTCCTTCCAACCTGGCCGCGCAGAGCACCGCCAGCGCGAGCAAACCCGTCGATCTCCGCGACCCCATCGACCACGATCACGCGCTCCGCATCGGCAAAGCCTGGACCGAACTCCGCCGCGGGGCAGGCGCAGCGGCACTCCGTGATTACTACTTTGGCAAAGACGATCCGCTCGATCAGGGCCAGATGGATGCGCTCGACCTCCTGACTCGCCGAAACCGCACGATGAAGGGTCTGGCAGACCGCCTTCGCATCGATCCGTCGACCGCCACCCGCGCCGTACAACGCATCGTCAACGACGGCCTCGCCGAGCGATTCCCCTCACCCCACGACGGTCGCGTCGTCATGGTGCGCGCCACCGAAGAGGGCCGTCGCCGTCACGCCGAAGCCGTCGACCGACGGGCGACTGCACTGATCAACATTGTGAAGTCCTTCGACCATGACGAACTCGCCACCCTGGCAAGCATGCTGGAACGGCTCTCCGATGCAGTCGACGATGTGGCTACCGCACTCGAACACGAAGCCAACTGCCTGGACTGAAAGACCACTGCACACCCCGGTACACAGCGGCACGCCACGGCGCCCCACGCGCCCGAACCGCTAGGGTCCGCCGCAATGGCTGACCAGGCAGTGTTCGCAGAGCAGGCAATGCAATACGCGCCGCAGTTGTATTCGGCCGCGATGCGCATGACCCGGAACAAGGCGGACGCAGAAGATCTCGTGCAAGAGGCATACCTCAAGGGCTTCCGAAGTTTTCACACTTTCACTGACGGCACGAACCTGCGCGCCTGGTTGTTCCGCATCCTCACCAACACGTACATCAACAAGTACCGAGCGAAACAGCGACGCCCCGACGAGTCAGATCTTGGCGACATTGAAGACCTCTACCTCTACAAGCGCCTCGGCACCTTCGAGGACGCGTCGATC
>CAWUXP010000326.1:0-3755 GCA_963926495.1 Candidatus Ilumatobacter herschelensis | reverse complement strand
CTTCTTCTCTTCAGGCTGGCCGAAGAAGCGGCGGATCATGTCGAAGAACGCTTGGCGTACTTCGGTGCTGACGCCGTGACCGACGACGGTCAGGAAACCGACGTCGCGCAGTGCGCCATCGAGACGCGCAGCGGTCGCGAGAGCATCTGGCGATTGGGCATCGGCGCCGGTAGCGAACGGTTCGAGGTCGATGACAGGGACTGCTCCGTGGGGGACAGTGTCCGACATGCCGTCGACGGTACCCGACGAATTCCAGACGCTCCATTTCGAACCCGGTCGTCGACGGCAACTATCTTTCGTTCATGAGCATCGTCGCCGAAACCAGTGCACTGACCACCGACGAACAGCGGGTGGTCGATCTCACGAACGAACTGCTCGAGAGTTTCCCGCCCGCCAACACGGCGGTGCAGACGTTCCTCGGTGAACAGTTCGACCGAGGCTTGGCCTGGGTGAACTTTCCCGAAGGCAACGGCGGTCTCGGTCTGAACCCGAAGCTGCAGAAGTTGGTCAACGAGCGCATCTTCGGAGCTGGCGGCCCAAACGCGATGTACCGCAACCCGATCGGCCACGGTATGACCGGCCCGACGGTCGTGGCCTGGGGGAGTGACGAGCAGAAGGAGCGGTACCTCCGTCCGTTGTTCACCGGCGAAGAGGTGTGGTGCCAGCTGTTCTCCGAGCCAGGTTCGGGTTCGGATTTCGCCGGCCTGTCGGCCACTGGCGTGCACGACGGCGACGAGTGGGTATGTAACGGTCAGAAGGTGTGGACCACGCTCGCGCACCTCTCGCGCTTCGGGCTGCTCGTTGTTCGCACCGACCCTCAAGCGGTCAAGCACGCTGGCCTCACAGCGTTCGTCGTCGACATGCATGATCCGAGCGTCGAGATTCGCCCGCTCCGTCAGATGACCGGCGAGGCCGAGTTCAACGAGGTGTTCTTCACCGACACGAAGATTCACGAGTCCGAGATGCTCGGCAAGGCAGGCGACGGCTGGCGCGTTTCGCTGACCACGCTGATGAACGAACGTCAATCGATCGGTGGCGGCATGCCGCAGCGCGGGTCGGGCACGATTGCCGGGCTGACCGAAGCGTGGGCTGCTGCATCTGACGATCGCAAAGACGCGCCCGCCCGAGACGACGTGATGAAGCTGTGGTGCCGCGCTGAAGTGGTTCGCCTCACCAACATCCGAGCCAACCAGAACCGCAAGATGGGCGACCCAGGGCCGGAGGGCTCGATCGGCAAGATGGCCGGCGCGATCCTCAACATCGACATCCACAACGCCGTGATGAACCTGCTTGGCGCCGACGGCCTGCTCTACGGCAGCTACGAAATGATCCGTCCCGAAACGGCGATGGCCTCGGACACGCAGCAGAAAGCATTTCTGCGGAGCCGTGCGAACACCATCGAGGGCGGCACAACCGAGGTCATGGCGAACATCCTCGGCGAGCGCGTCTTGGGCCTGCCGGGAGACGTTCGTGTCGACCGTGATGTGCCGTGGGCTGACGTCCCCCGCAACTAAGAGTTGCGCATGGGGTCAGGCCCCTTTCGCAACTATTTGATCAGATTTGAGAGGACGTGGCTGGCGGCCAGACTGCGATCGTCCATGGCTGGCCGGTCGAGCAGTGTGCCACCCAGCATGACCGTCGACGCAGTTTCGATAGACGACTGCAGGTCGCGAATGTTGCGTGGCGGCGGGAAATACTCGTCTTCGTCGGTGACGTGGACCAGCTCGACTCCGTTCACGGGGTTGAGGAAATCAACGACCTCTTCGACCAGTTCCTCTGGTGCCGAGGCGCCGGCAGTGACGCCGACGATTCCGCTGAGGTCGTCGGGGAGTTCGGTCACCGAGTTGATTCGGTAGACCCGCTCGCAGCCTTCTTCGCGTGCAAGCTGTTCGAGTGCACGGGTATTGGACGAGTTGGCCGAGCCGATCACCACGATCGCGTCGCACTTGTGGGCCAGTTCCATTAAGGCTGACTGACGGTTCGTTGTCGCGAAGCACAGGTCGCTGCGGCCGGGGGTCCAGACGTCAGGGAACCGCTTCTTGACGGCAACGGCGACGCCTTCCCAATCACGATGCGAGAGGGTGGTCTGAGCAAGGAGCGCCACCGGCTGATCGATGTCGCCAAGCGCCTCAACCTCAGCGACTGATTCGACGCGGTCGATCGAATCGGGTGCGACGGCCATGGTGCCGACAGCCTCTTCGTGACCTTGATGGCCGACGTAGACAATCCGGTAGCCCTTGCCAGCGCGCACCTTGACTTCGTGGTGGACCTTGGTGACAAGGGGGCACACTGAGTCGACGACGTAGGAACCACGCTCGCGGGCGGCTTCGAGAATCTCTGGTGGCGAACCGTGTGCCGACAGCATGATCGGGCTCCCGGCAGGCACTTCGTCTATCGTGTCGACGAACACGACTCCCTGCGCCTTGAAGCGGTCGACGACAAGCTGGTTGTGGACGATCTCGTGGTAGCAATACACGTTCCCAGGGAAGGTTCGGACCATCCAGGCCAACGCCTTGATCGCCATCTCTACACCAGCGCAGAAACCGCGCGGTTCGGCCAGCAGGACTCGGTCGACACGGGAGGTGCTCATTCGGGTTCTAATCTACCCCTGCCCCGGGCGTCGCCTGGCGACGGATGGCTCACAGGTCAGTGGTCCTGGTGGCGATAGCGTGGCGTGTCGCATGTCTACAGGAACGCTCGCCCCCATCGTCGTCTCGGTCGCGCCCGGTTCTCCGGCCGCGCTTGTCGGCGTGCAGGCTGGCGATGAAATCCTGCGAGTCAACGGCGATGTGCCTCGCGACATCATCGAATGGCAGCTGGCCACCGACGAAGCTGACGTCGAACTTGACGTCTCTCGCGGCGGCATGGACCTCTCGGTCACTGTTGAGAAACTGCCCGGTGCATCGCTCGGTATCGAAGTGTCCAGTGCTGTGTTTGACCGGGTTCGGACCTGTGACAACCACTGCGAATTTTGCTTCATTTACCAACTGCCCAAAGGGATGCGGCGCAGCCTGTACCTGAAGGACGACGACTACCGGTTGTCGTTCCTGTACGGCAACTTCACGACGCTCACCCGGTTTACCGAGGCCGACCTCGAACGTGTCATCACTGAGCGCCTGTCGCCCCTGCATGTCAGCATCCACTCGACCGACCCCGACATCCGCAGCGCGATGTTGAAGAATAAGCGGGGCGGTATGAGCCTGCGTTGGCTGCGGGCACTGCTTGACAACGACATCGTCGTGAAGGGGCAGATCGTTGTCTGCCCAGGCGTCAATGACGGCGCAATCCTCGACGACACGCTCGCCGGCGTGCTCGACCAGTACCCCGAACTCGACTCGGTCGCCGTCGTGCCGCTCGGCATTTCGAAGTTTAATGACGAGTCAGCGATGCGTTTTCACACGCTCGCTGAGGCGCAATCGGTTGTCGACACGGTCACCGACTGGCAAGACATCTTCGAGACCACCCTCGGCAAGCGGATGGTCTACGCCGCCGACGAGTACTACCTGATGGCGCAGCGACCGTTCCCCGAGGCAGAACGTTACGACGGCTTCCCGATGCACGAAGACGGCATCGGCATGGCCCGAACCTTCGAGGCCGAGTTCTATGGCACCGCCGCCGAAGCCACCGGCGTGCAGCGCGGCTTCTTTGCTGCTGTCGATGCGCCGCCCAACCCAGCCGCTTACACCGGGCTGCGCCAGAGCGGCTGCGGCCCGGCTACAGACTCCGCCGCCAGTACAGCGGCGTCCGTCGCTTCC
>CAWUXP010000325.1:0-3705 GCA_963926495.1 Candidatus Ilumatobacter herschelensis | reverse complement strand
TCAATCACATAGGCCTCCCACAATGGCCGAGCCCGATCCATTCGACGACCGACAATGCGCGCCACCTGTTCGGCGAGTTGGTCAGTAGCGCCGGGCGGTGCGAGACCGATGTGGCGAACGTGGAAGTCGAGGTCGAAATCGGCGTCTTCGATCCAATACGGGCGATCGAGTTCGAACGGCACTTCGACGACCTTGCGACGAAGTGGTTCGAGATGGCCAACCATGATCCCGAGTCGCTTGCGAACCTCAGTGAACGGGTCGAAGTCGGGCGACGGCCGTTCGTAAATCGACAGCCCGTTGACGTGCCCGTACGTGTTCGCCGTTTCCATCAGCAAGAAGCTGACGTCCATTCCGGTCAGTTGTTTCACGGCACTCCCATCGATCGGCCTCACGCAGCATCATGCGCCGTTGTGGTGAATGTCAAACCAGCACCCAGCAGCCCCTGCAGCAAACGGTGGTCCGGCAAACGGTGGTCCGGCAAAAAGTGATCCGTCAAAGAGTGAAACGGTGAATCGACTTGCCGGATGCCAACATGCAGCAATGGCGCATCATTCCCTCCGGCTCGGCATCGACCTCGACGGCGTGGTTGCAGACTTCAACGCTGGCTGGACCGCGCTGCACAACGCCGAGTTCGGTGGCTCGCTGACACCTGACCTCGTCACGACATGGAACGCACTGCACACACTGGGTGGGTTTGATGACATGGAAGCGTTCTGGGAGTGGGCTCGCGGCAACGAACATCGACCATCAATCTTTCGCCATCTCGCACTACTGCCACACGCCCTGGAGACCCTCAATGCGTTGAGCGCCGATGGCCATCACATCGTGATCGTGTCGACCAAGCCCGACTGGGCCATTCACGAGACGATGCACTGGCTTGCTGACAACGCGATCCCGACACGAGAAGTTCACCTCACCTTTCAGAAGGCGGAGGTCGAATGCGACGTGTATCTCGATGACGCACCGCACGTCCTGGCCGAGTTGGCCGAGCACCGTCCCGACGCCGTCGTGTGCCGGTTCGTCCGTCCATGGAACAGGCCGGTTACGGGCACCGTTGACGTCACCACCTGGCCGGAGTTTCACGCAGTCGTTGCCGAGGCGTCACATCGCCACGTGACCGAAGCATCTCACTGACGTACCCTCGCGACCATCCTGCAGCAATGACGTCGAACCGCATATCGCAGCCGTGTGAGAAATAGCCACCAACATCGACATCTATCGAAGTATCACCAATCAGGAAAGACGTGAACATGAAACGATCCACAACGAAGCGTTCATTCGTCGCCCTCGCAGCAGTCACCTCTCTGGTGCTCGCAGCGTGCGGTAGCGACAATGACGCTGCCACCACGACCGATGCACCTGCCGAGACCGATGCACCTGCCGACGACGTCGACCGGGAAGGCTGGCCCGAGAAGCTCGTCTTTACCCTCACCCCGAGCCAGGAAACCGGCGGCCTCATCGAAACCGCACAGCCCCTCGCCGACATGCTCGGCGAGCGTCTCGGCATCGAAGTCGAAGCGCTCGTGCCGACCGACTACTCGGGCGTCATCGTCGCCCTCGAGTCAGGCCAGGCCCAGATTGCCGGCGGTCTCGGACCGCGCCAAATGGTGCAAGCCGAAGAGCAGGCTGGCGCTGAGCTGATTCTGCAGGCTGAGCGTTTCGGTTCGCTGCGCTACGTGACGCAGTGGTTCACCAACGACCCCGACACCTACTGCGATGACACACCGGTGGCCGACGAAGACGGCTTCCTGTTCTGCAACGGCGTCCTCGATGCCAAGAGCGCTGCTGACGGCCCGATCGGTGCCGACAAATTGGCACTGCTCGCAGGCAAGACCGTGTCGTTCGTCGACCAGGGTTCAACCTCCGGCTACGCCATCCCGGCGCTGCAGCTCGTTGACGCTGGCATCGACCCCATCGACGACATCAACGGCCTGTTCGCAGGCGGCCACGACGGCTCGGTCCAGGCTGTCTACGACGGCGACGCCACCGTTGGCGTGTCGTTCAACGACGCTCGCGGCACGATCGAAGAGACCAGCCCCGATGTCGGCCAAAAGGTCGTTGTCTTCGGTTGGTCCGGCCCGATCCCGAACGACGGTTTCGCCGTTGCCGGTGACCTTCCCGACTCCCTCGTCGCGGCCATCACGGCTGCGTTCGTTGATATCGCCGGCACCGAAGAAGGCGCCGCCGTACTCGACGAGCTCTACGAAATCGATGGCCTCGTGCCAGTCGACTCCGCAGACTTCGACGTGATCCGTGAACTCGAAGTCAAGCTCGGCGACGTACTCGAGTGATCTGACCCGCCAGAGTTGCGAAAGGGGCCTGACCCCAGACGCAACTCTGGCATGATCAACTCGTCCGCAATCCCAACGTCCAGGTCTCGCCACACATGATTCGCTTCAGCAAAGCCAACGTCACGTATCCCAACGGGGTGTTGGCAATGAAGGACCTCGACCTCGAAATCGATGACGGCGAGTTTGTGGTCATCGTCGGCCTCTCCGGCGCGGGCAAGTCGACGCTGATCAGGGCCGTCAACGGCTTGGTACCGCTCACCTCCGGCGAGCTGAACGTCAACGGCAACGACGTCCATTCGCTCAATCGCGCTGGCCTCCGCGAGCTGCGCTCCGACGTCGGAATGATCTTCCAGGGTTTCAACCTTGTCGACCGCACCACCGTGTTGAAGAACGTCCTGATGGGCCGACTCCACAAGGTGCCCACCTGGCGCACCTTGATCGGCAAGTACCCGCAGGCCGACATCGACATCGCCGCCCGTGCACTCGCGCGTGTCGAGATCATCGAAAAGACGTACACCCGGGCTTCTGACCTGTCCGGTGGCCAACGCCAGCGCGTCGGCATTGCCCGAGCGCTCGCACAGGAACCGTCGATCATCCTCGCCGACGAGCCCGTTGCCTCACTCGACCCGCCGACAAGCCACGTCGTGATGCGCTACCTACAGCAGATCAGCCGCGACCTTGGCATCACCACGATTGTCAACCTCCACTTCCTCGACCTCGCCACCACCTATGCCGACCGCATCATCGGCCTGCGTGACGGCGTCCTCGTGTTCGACGGCCCCGGCAGCGAATGCGACGCGGCCGTGTTCGAGAGCATCTACGGACGCAGCCTCACCGCCGACGACACGATGGCCAAGCAAGCCGCGCTCTGACGTGACCGCCTCCGATGACCACCCCTGACGACGGCGCCGCCACCGCGCCTGCTCCGACACTCCCGGCGAAACCAGGTGTCTCGACGTTTGCCATCGGGGCCGCGATCGGCGCAACCGTGCTCACGATCGTCACCGCCATCAGCGTTGGGTTCTCGCTCAGCGAGATCATCTCCAACTTCGGGCGGAAGAACTCGGTCGTCGAAGGGTTACTGAACCCTGACTGGGGTCAAATTTGGTCACGGCGGTCGCGTTCGGCGTTCGTCGAGACCTTGCAGCTTGCGGTGCTCGGCACTGCCACCGGAGCAACAGTCGCCTTGCCACTCGCGCTCTGGTCGACCACATTCGGCAACCCGAATCGCACGCTACGCACGCTGGTGCGCAGTTGCAACAACGTCATCCGCTCGATTCCCGACCTGTTGTGGGCACTGCTCTTCGTCACAGCGGTGGGCATCGGCGCGCTCAGCGGTTTGCTGGCGCTCTTCTTCTTCTCGATTGCCGTCACCACCAAGCTCACGTCCGACACCCTCGACGGCATCGACATG
>CAWUXP010000324.1:0-3170 GCA_963926495.1 Candidatus Ilumatobacter herschelensis | reverse complement strand
GAATACGGGCCACAAATTTGGGGAGCATGTGTCGGCCCAAGACCCGCCACGTTTCGTCGATTCCTAATTCTAGGAGCGATGCAGCGGCTGCTACAATCCGCGCGATCTCTGCGTCTTCGTAGTCGCCGAGTGAGCTGTAAGCTCCCACGGTTTGGGCTGCTTCGAGCAGTGAGTCCCAAACGTCGGCTCCGTACAGGTCGGTGACCACTTCTTCGGCGACGTTGAAAACCATGCCCTTCAACGAACCTCTCCTTTTGTCAAAGTGATGCCAATCATGACAGCAATTCCTGTTTCTCTGAGCAAGATCGTCTAGGCCGAACCTGAAGGCTTTGATACACCGTATCAGCTGTCACCACAGCCAAGATGACCGCCTGCTGTAAAGCTGGCGATCAGGCTGCTCCCGTCTGGCTGAGCCGTAGTCATCGGCTGAGCATTGGCATGGAAGACCGATGGACCATCGTGCAATGTTGGCGCCGACAGCACTCGTCGCCTCATGGTTCGCGGCCGCCCGTCCCGCTTGCTGCTGCATCGTCACCGCACGTCTTAGCGGGACTACTACCAAACCGTCCGGGATGGGGTAGACGCACTCTTCTCAACTACTGTTGAAACCGGAGGGTGGTACACCAACATGGGGTGGGTGTCGATCTGCGACTTCGAGAAGGAACGCCACGATGACTCACACCGATGCGGACACCGAGAACGAAAGTAAGATCCAACGGCCGCCTGCGGATTTCCGGTCGCCTGAACAGGAGCAGGTTGAAAAGGGTGCCGGCATCGCTGGGGCCGACGATCTCGCCATCGAAGACGTCAATCCGCTCAATGCCAACCTGTTCGCCGAAGATCGCTACCACCGTTACTTCGAACGCCTTCGCAACGAAGACCCGATCCACTTCAACGAGATCGAAACTGCTGGCCGGTACTGGTCGGTCACCAAGGCCGACGACATCAAGGCCGTCGAAGGCGACTGGAAAACGTTCTCCTCGGCAAGTGGCATCACGTTGGGTGTTCCAACCGAAGCGCGCTCCGGTGCGGGGGCGCAGACGTCGTCCTTCATTGCAATGGACCCGCCCATGCAGCGAGCCCAGCGCAAGACGGTCACCCCAGCGGTCCAGCCGAAGAACCTACAGAACGTCGAGCCGCTGATCCGCGAGCGCACGATCGACGTCCTTGATTCGCTTCCCGAAGGTCAGACATTCGACTGGGTCGAGACTGTTTCGATCGAATTGACCACTCGCATGCTGGCCACGTTGTTCGACTTTCCCTTCGAAGATCGCCGCAAGCTCGCCCGTTGGTCCGACATCGTCTTCGCGATCCCCGAGCCGGGCGGCGTCATCGAATCGCATCAACAGCGCCACGACGAACTGGTCGAGTGCGTGCACTATTTCTCTGGCCTGTGGGAACAGCGCCGAGAGGCACCGGGTAACGACCTTGTCTCGATGCTCGTGCACGGCGAGGCCACCAAGGACATGTCTGCGATGGATCACTTGGGCAACCTGCTGCTTCTGATCGTCGGTGGTAACGACACGACTCGCAACACGATGACCGGCAGCGTCTACGGGCTCAACAAGTTCCCCGAGCAGTACGACAAGCTGACCGCGAACCCCGACCTCATCCGCAACATGGTCCAAGAGATCATCCGTTGGCAGACACCGCTCGCCTACATGCGACGCACTGCCACTCGTGACTGTGATCTGGGCGGCAAGCAGATCCTGCAGGGCGACCAGATGCTCATGTGGTACCTATCGGCCAACCGCGACGCGGACATCTTCGAGCATCCCGACAGCATCGACATCGAGCGACACAACGCCGCCGATCACCTCTCGTTCGGGTTCGGCGTACATCGCTGCATGGGACTTCGTTTGGCTGAGATGCAGCTCCGGATCCTGTGGGAAGAAATCCTCGAACGCTTCGAACGGATCGAAGTCCAGGCTGAGCCGACCCGCACGCTTTCGTCGTTTGTCCACGGCTACGCCACTCTCCCGGTGACCGTGACTCGAAAGTGAATGTTGAATGAAGGTGAACACGATTGAGCTTGCCGAAGGCCTCGAATTCGCCGCAGGCGTGCGTGAGGGGACGCTGATCACACTTCGCCGTGATGGCCGTCCGCAATCTTCCGACGTGCACCATGGTGTCGATGGCGACACGATCGTCTTCTCTGTGCTGCCTGATCGGGCCAAGGTCTACAACGTCGAACGGGACCCGCGCGTCGTGTACCACGTGTCGCACGAGGGCAGCTATCTCAGTTTTGATGGAACTGCCGCTGTCAGTCCGATTCCGACTGAGCCGCACGGGCCCGCCATGGACACGCTGATCGATGCCTTTCGTGCAGTTTCTGGCAAGGACCATCCCGACTGGGACAAGTTCCGTAACGCCATGGTTCGCGAGCGGCGCCGTGCGATCATCGTCACGCCGACGAGCGTCATCGGGTTGATCCGTCCCGTCTGGCGCTGAACCCTCTCACCGAACCCTCTCACCGGGTCCGCTCGCTGGCGCTTTCCTCGGAGTCGTGCTACTGAGCAGTCCACCCGCCGTCGACAGGCAGGATGATGCCGTTGACCATGGCTGCAGCGTCTGACGCGAGGTAGATGACGGCGCCGGCAACGTCAGCAATCGTTCCGACGTCACCCATCGGAATCCGATCGACGACACCCCGCCGGAACTCGGGGTCGTCGAGGCGCTCGGCAGTTCCGGGCGTGTAGATGAAGGTCGGAGCAACGGCGTTCACGGTGATGCCGAGTGGGCCCCATTCCAATGCGAGCACGCGCACCAGTTGGTTGACGGCGCCTTTCGAAGCGCAGTACACAGCATGGTCGCGAATGCCAACCAGTGAGGCCTGCGAGCTCATGGCGACAATCCGGCCGGAGCCGTGTTCGAGCATGATCTTCCCGGCCGCCTGTGCGGTGAAGAAGAGGCCCTTCGCGTTGACGTCCATCATGGCGTCCCAGTCGGCCTCGGTGACGTCGACCGCTGGATGGTTTGCTCCGAGCCCAGCGTTCGCGACGAGCACGTCGACGCGTCCGTGCTGCTGCGCGATGTCGTCGAATGCGGCGTTGATCGAGCCGACGTCGGCAACGTCCATGACGTGGCCGGATGCGCGGCCGCCAGCGGCCACGACTTCAGCGGCGATGGTGGAGGCCTCGTCGGACGATCGAGCGGTGAGGGCAACGGTG
>CAWUXP010000323.1:0-15965 GCA_963926495.1 Candidatus Ilumatobacter herschelensis | reverse complement strand
GCCCCGATCGCAATGGCCTGTTCCGCGATTCCGTAAAGCTCCTCTTTGGGCCGGAAGACATCGACCATGTCGACGGGCCGATCGATCTCTTCGAGTGAGCGCCACACCTTGATGCCGCGGATCTCCGTGACCGCCGGGTTTGGGTTGACCGGCAAGATGTCGTAGCCGATCTCATGCAACTGCCGCAGCACGCCGTAACTGAACTTGGTCTTGTCCGCACTTGCGCCAACCATGGCAATGGTCTTGACCGAGCGGAGGATCTCGGCCAAATACGCGGGCGCATAGTCGTAGCGACGGTCAATTTCGGCTTCAGGCATTACGCCTCCTTCATGGTTGCGATGTCCGCCTTGAGCTCGTGCGGCTCCAGCGGATCGAGAAACGGGTTGCGGTACAGCGTGTGATGGCTGTCGACGCCAACTTCGAATGCGCAGTCCGACAACGGTCGAGCAACGCAGAGCACGACGTAGCCGTTGTTGATCTGGCGATTATTTAAGGCCACCTGTTCGGACTGGTCGACCTGCCCCGATGTCAGTTTGGCGGCACAAGTGATGCAGCCGCCATAGCGGCAGCCGTAGGGCAGATCGACGCCAAGCTCCTCCAGCGTGTCGAGCAGCGGCCGGTCCGCGTCGACCGTGTAGGTGCCACCGCCCTGATTGGTGATCGTTATCGTGCGGCGTTCCATCAGAGCCAAATGTCGCTGGTGCAGTCACCGCCCGGGTAGCGGGTTTCGTGGGCGCGGCTCGGTCCGTTGGGTTCCTGGCCGAAGTCGACCATGAAGTCTTCGTTGATCTTCATGCCGCCGTTCACGGGGTCGCAATCGATCATCATCATCTGCCCGCCCTGGGTGCGGATCTCTGGGTAGAACTGGTTGTCCCACGTCGAGAACAACGAGGTGGTCACATACATGCGGGTGCCGTCGAGCGAGAGCTGAAACATCTGCGGGCCACCAGCAATCTTGACCCCATTGACCTCGGGCGCCTTGCCGAGCAAACCACCCATCCACACCTGCCCGGTCAGTTTCGGGTTGTGCGGATCGGTGATGTCGTACTGGCGCATGTCGCCATGCAGCCAGTTGTTGATGTACACGTACTTGTCGTCCATCGACACCAGCAGCGCCGACATGACGCCCGGCAGCGGGATCGGCCATTCGGGGTGGAGTTGGTTCTCGACGTCGACGATCTTCTCCCATTGCCAGACCCCATCATCGCCCTTCCAGAAATGAATGACGTTGGAACTCAGCGCGGCGCAGCAGAAACCATGTGTGCTGTCGGGATCGTGGTGGAACTTGACCTCGAGGGGAAGGAGGCCGTCCTCGCCGAGATACATCGTCTGGACCGGCTCCCGCTTCTCGAAGTCCCAGACATGGAGGCGGCGCCCATACTTGAGATGCCCCACCTCTTCGAGGTCGAAGCCCGGCATGAACGTGTTCGGCGCAGCCCACTCGGAGCTGATCATCACGTTGTGGCGCGGCTGGTACCAGAAGTCGTAACCGAAGGCGATGTCGCCCATGGAGTTCTCCCACCGACCGACGATCTCGAAGTCTTTGTTGACGTGCAGGTAGCCGCCCGGCGCCTCACCCTTGGCATTGCCGAGGAAAGAAATGATGATCTCCGATCCGAGACAGTGGACCGTGTGGGGGCCCGACAGGTCGGCCTTTGCCTTGATCTCAGCACCATCGATCACTGTGTGGATACGAGGTGCACGCGGGTCGGTTGCGGTGTCGACGACGTAGATGTTGTTCGACCGAACACCGGGCAGCAGGAGGTACTGCCGGCTCATCGCGGCATCTCCGTGGCACGACGAGCAGGCGTTCCATCCGGTGTGGTGCAGCTCGTCGCCAATGCCTGGCATTTCCAAGCGGTGGATCACCTGGGAGTAAGTCGGACTCTGCGGATCAGCGTCGAGTGTCGCCAGGTAGTCGGGCTGTTGAATTCCCGTGCCGGTGTACAGCGCAACCGTGTACAAGAGCTTCTCAGGAGGCGCGTTCATCGCGTCGGCGGGGCTTGCGTACCCAGGCCCACAGCACGATGATCCGGTGTCGAGATCCATCTCCGAAGTCATGATCAATCCCCTTGTGTCAACGCCCTTCTGATTACCATATACTAAGATTCTTGTTCTTGCGAAATGAGATTTCGGTGATGAGGCAACTGCTGAGGCAACGGATCAACCGTGCATCTTGAACGCCTGGCACTGATCCTGGAGATCGTTGGTCAGAAGGGCGAAGCGACCGTCGCCGAGGTGTGCGCGCATTCCAACCTTCCCAAGCCGTCCGCCTACCGCCTGGTCAATGACCTGGTCGACGCGGGCCTGCTCGATCCGGTCGCCAAAGGCCAGTTCGCGATCGGCACCCGTCTCAAGCGGATCACGCAGCCTGACCTGTCAGACCAGGTCCTCCTCGAAACCATCGCGCCAGTGCTCCGCCAGGCAGCAAATGATCACGGCGTCGCCTTCTTCCTGTCGCGCCTTCGTGGCAAGGCCGTCGAGATCATTCACGTCGAGACCCCCGACACCGGCGTTTCGTTCCTCCACCCAGGCCTTGGCAAACGCCCACTCCACGCATGCTCGTGCTCGAAAGCCGTCGCGGCCTTCTCGCCCGACGTCGCCAATTCAGTCGCGAGCCGGTTAAGGGCCTACACCGAACACACCCTCACTGATGTCGACGATCTGCGCGCCGAGTTCGAACTGATCCGGCAACTCGGCTACGCCGAATGCGTCGAAGAACTTGAGCGCGGCTTGTGCTCGGTAGCTGCACCACTGCGCCCAAGCAAGCTGGCCCCGACGATGTCGATCGGCGCCACAGGCTCAATGCGAATCTTCACGCCCACATTCCGCACGAACATGGGCCAGGAGCTCATCCATATGGCGAACAATCTGGTGGACCGCCTTGGCCTGTCCGCACCAGATCAAACAACGGAGTCCGCATGACACAATCACACGAGTTCGGCTTCGGGACTCAAATCCGCAAGTCGCCCTACTTCGACGCCACAGTCAGATGGGGAGCGAAGCAATTCTCGGTGTACAACCACATGTACATCCCCCGCGACTTCGGTGACCCTGAGCAGAACTTCTGGAACCTCGTGAACGATGCAATCCTCTGCGACGTGGCCGTCGAACGACAGGTCGAGGTCACGGGGCCCGATGCCGCTCGATTCATGCAGATGCTCACGTGTCGCGATCTTTCGACGATGTCAATCGGGCAATGCAAATACATCCTCATCACCAATCAGGCCGGGGGCCTCCTCAACGACCCCGTACTGCTCCGGCTCGGCGAGAACCACTTCTGGATATCACTCGCCGACAGTGACATCTTGCTGTGGGCCCAAGGCGTCGCCGTCCACTCGGGCATGGACGTCGCCCTCCAGGAACCCGACGTTTCACCGCTCCAGATCCAAGGTCCCAAGTCCGGTGAGATCATGAAGGCTCTGTTCGGGCAAGACATCGGCGACCTGAAGTACTACTGGCTGCGCGAACTTGAACTCGACGGAATCCCGCTCGTGGTGTCGCGCACCGGCTGGTCGACCGAACTCGGCTACGAGATCTATCTTCAAGACGGTTCTCGCGGCGACGAACTGTGGGAGAAAATCATGGCCGTCGGCGAGCCGCTTGGTCTCAAACCGGGGCACACATCTTCGATTCGCCGAATCGAAAGTGGAATCCTGTCCTACTACGCCGACGCTGACATCGACACCAACCCGTTCGAGCTCGGACTCGACCGGCTCGTGAACCTCGACATCGAAACCGACTTCATCGGCAAAGCCGCACTCCAGCGGATACACCATGAAGGAGTGGGCCGCAAACAGGTCGGCTTACTACTCGACACCGAACCGCTGACGGGACCAAACACCTCGTTTTGGCCGATCACTCACAACGGGACGACCGTCGGCAAGGTCACCTCGGCCATCTACTCGCCGCGCCTTGAACAGAACATCGCCCTCGCGATGATCGCCGTCGAAGCATCGGAACTCGGCACAGCGCTCGAAGTGACGACAACTGCCAGAACGTTTGCCGCAACGGTTGTCGAGCGTCCGTTCTTCGACCCCAAGAAGTCGTTGGCAACTGGCTAGAGCCACCACCTGTGGCGAAATGATGTTGGCACCGTCTGCTGCATGACCTCGTAGCCGGCCCGACAGCTACCGCGCTCAGCAAGTACGTGTCGTCAGGGCGCTATCAACCAGCGGAAACGGGGTTGACTACGCGTGGCACTCCACCATGGAGTACGCAGTCGATGAAGTCGGATCGCTTCATTGGGCGGGCGAAAAAATACCCCTGGGCTAGTGGGAAACCCAACTGGCGGACCAAGGCGAACTGTTCGTCGGTCTCCACGCCCTCGGCGACCACCTGGTAGTCGAGGCGCGCCGCCAAGTCGACAAGCGACCGGAGTACCTCTTGTCCCCGCTCGTCGGTGGTCACATCGACGAGGAGGTCTCGATCGAGTTTGAGTTGAGCGACGTTGCGCCACCGGAGACGTTCGAACGTGGCGTGGCCTGCACCAAAGTCGTCCATTGAGAGTGTGACGCCGACCGCCGCAAGCCGATCGATCGCCGTGGTGATCGACTCCGTGTTGTGAATTTCTTGCTCGGTGATCTCGAAGACCAACTGGCTGGGGCTGACGTCACTAGCCTCGCAAGCTGCAGCGAACCAGCGTCCGAACTCCACGTCTTCGAGCGTGCGAATCGGCATGTTGACAGCAATGGTCACGCCTGATCCTCCTCCAGCGAGGGTGGCGGCGGTTGCAATCGCATCGAGCACCATGGACCGTGTGAATGCCCCTGACAGGTCCGACATCAACACGACGTCGAGAAACGAGTCGGGCAGCATGAGTCCAAAGTCTGGATGGTCCCATCGCGCCAGGCCCTCTCCCTCAACTATCTCGCCGCTCGTCGTGTCGACTATCGGCTGGAAGTGCAGAGTGAGATCATGACTGGCCAAGGCACCGGCAAGATCCTTGGAGAGTTGTGCCCGCCGAACCGAGGTCCGTTCGAGTTCCTCATCGAATACTACAGAGGTGCGGTTCAACCGTTTTGCGGCGTACATCGCAACGTCAGCTCGTTGCAACATGGTCGATTCGTCTGCCTCGCCAGCGCGAGCATCAATAATTCCGGCCGAAATCGACGTCGTGATGTTGACTCCAGCAATTTCGACAGGACGAGACACTTCAAACGCGACTCGATCAACGGCTGCGACAACGGCGGACATGTCCGACATGTCGTCCATGATGATCGCGAACTCGTCGCCGCCAAGGCGAGCAAGTTGGTCTTTGGGCCGGAGGCAGCGCGCCATACGCTCCGCAACAACCTGCAACAGCGTGTCGCCGGCATCGTGCCCGAGTGTGTCGTTCACGTCTTTGAAGTGATTGAGGTCGATCAGGACGAGGTGATGCCGCATGCTCAATTTGCGGGCGCCAAGTTCCAAGAGCAACGAACGCCGGTTTCGCAAACCGGTGAGAACATCGGTTAACGCTTCTGTCGTCACCCGATGGAGGCCGTCTTGCTGTTTGGACACGTCGATAGTGAACCCTCGGAGATGCCTACGGTTGTCGTGCATCACCACCCGCGACACGTCACGAATCCACATCCAGCGCCCATCACGCGTACGGATGCGTGCAGTTCGGTCGACGACGCTGCCGGCCGGAGTGTTCTTGTCTAGCCAAAAGTCAGCGAGGTCGTCGGGATGAATTATCTCGCGTTGGTCCAACGACATCCAGTCTGTGCGCGGCCAACCAACGACTTCCTCGGTATCGCCAACAACATCAACGATGCCTTTGGACATGTCTGTTAGGTGGGCCAATCCCCCCGCAGCACTCAGTACGTGAAGAATGTCTTCGCGAGAGGCGCGCATCGAAGTGCGGGTGTTATGTCCGAGATAGCCGAGCCCGACGGCAAGAATCGCCAGGATCGCCACACCTCGTTCGTACTCATCCACTTGCCGAAACGCGCCGACAAACGCGAGCGCTGCGATCGCCATCACTGCAGTCAGCACAAAGCTTCTCACGCTCGAGAGAACGGCGTGGTTGCCGACGATTCCAGCAGCCACCAACGCACCCAGCCAGTAGTACTGCGGAGCGATGGCGACGATGAGCACGAGTGAACAGATGTCGGTCACTATCAGTGCTTGCTGATACGACTGTTGGAAGCGCCAGAAGATCGGAATACCCGGTTGGATCGACGCAACCGCAATAAGGAACAGACCGATTCGAGTTGTTTCTACGCCGTCGTTAGACAAGAACGCGACGCACGCGAGAGACAGGACCCCCAAGACACGGGCAACGACCAACAGATCACTCGGCGACACCGGCAGTTCGAGTTGCCGGTTGTCAACCCTCGCAAGCAAGTCACGCATTACATCTCACTATAAACACTCATGCACCTCTGTTAATGATTTACAGGTCTATCGGCACGAACAGGTTTGAACTTGAGGGCCGCGACAGATTTTTAATTATGTGGCTATGCGGTGTAACTACTTTGGTTTCCGTACAAGGAAGACCGCTACGGCCCGATCGCGGACGTCGTTAATCGAATACGGGCTCGTGTCGCCGTCGTGGAACGCAATGCGCTCGGCACCGTCGGGGATTTCACGTGCTTCAGCGCCCGTGCGTACATAAACACGTGGCAGCGCATTGACCTCATCGGATAAGACCACACGATTCCGACCTAACTGCCGGGCGAGGCTCGGGTCGTCGACAGCAAGGTCGATGCCGTCATGAATCAACTGCGTCATAATCGGCTGCGTATACGGCTCACCGAAGCCAATCCCATCCGGGTCGAAGAGCACCGATCGTGGGGCATCTGAGCGTTCGAAGTAGTCGTCAAGTTGACTCCGTACGTTGGTGATCGATGGGGTTGCCTCACGGAAAATCAGCGGACCCGACTGACTTACGTACGTCGGCAAGGTCATCACGAGCGCCACCACACTGAGCCCAGCCAGCCCATTGATGCCAAACCGGCACCACCGTTTCGGAGCAGCGGCGAGTGCTGCAAGAAGCACGGAATAGGTCAGAAAAATTCCGATCACCCAGATCCATCGGACCTTGTGCGGTGAGATACCGAGAATGTCGATCGGCGTGATCACCAGGGTCACGAACGCAACGGCGGCTGCCACTGTCAACGTTCGGAAGGCCGCCACCACTTCGAGGTTCTCGACGCGTCGCATCTGACGCCACGCCATCGCAACGATGGCAACAACCACCACCAACCCAAGTAGCGACACGCCAAATGACGCGAGGCCAGGTATTTGCAGAGCGAGTCCGTTTTGGCCGTCGACCCAGGTCGAGCCGGGGATCGAGTCGTCGTAGCCGGGTCGGCCCCACCAGGGAGGCAGTGCCACGACCGCACTCATCATTCGAAGCGCCAGCGGAACCCCGGTGCGCACGCTTTCGAACCCGGTGTCTTGTCCCCCACCGGTACCGGCAAGGAACAGGCGAGTCAGGTTGCCACGGCCCGATCCGAAGAACTGCTCGATCAGGACTTGGCTCCACAGCACGACGAAAACGCCGATCGACAGCAATGCAGGGCGGCGTAGATCGTCGAACGCCCCATCACCCGTCGCACGTCGTTCCCACAGGATCGACACGACGGCGAAGGCGACCATGATCGGCGCGATAAAGAGGTAGCTGAGGTGCGTCTGCATCACGAACGAGGCAACACCGACGGTCAGCGGGAGTAGCCAGACGCGACCGGCAACGACTGCCCACACGCAGCACAGGAGCAGCCAAAACGGCAGGAACAGCACGTTGGGCTGCCACGGGTCGTAGAGCAACTCGCTGCCCATCGTCCACACCATCAACGCCGTGATCGCCTGGGCGCTGATTGCTGCAGTGGCGCCACCAACGCGGCTTGTCACGAAGCCGACTAACCAGACGACGGTGATGTTCAGGAACGCAATCGCAAGTGCGATGCCTGCTGATCGGCCGAACAAGCGCAAGGGGATCGCCACAACGTCGAACAGGAGCGGACCCAGGTGGTTGACGTCGATTCCCGTGCTGATCGACGCTGATGAAAGCGTGCCGAGCAAAGGATGGTTACCGGTGAACACATCACCGGCACGAAGTTCGATGAGCGAGTTGTCGTTGACCGGTTCGTAGCCACCGGCAATGCCGCGGACTGCGCTGAAGGCAATAACCAACGAGGTCGCGCTCGCCAGCAAGTGCCAGCCGAATCGCTGCAGCTGACCGGCGAGGCGACGCGCCTCGCTCACTGGGAGACGCCAGATGGGCCGATGAACACGGCTGCATTCTGGTCGAGGTCGAGTAACCGCTTACTCGCCTCAAGCGCCGTGCTCGAGATTCGGCCGTCGATCCGTACCCCGAACAGATTGTTGTCAACGAGCGGCACCAAGTCGTCAAGCCCCGTGGCGATGAGATCGGCGATCAGCTCAGTGCGCAGCGTCGCGAACTCTGCCAGCTCGGCCGGGCTGCGCGGTTCGACCGCGGCAATCTCTGTGACTCGGTCGTCGGCGCGCCAGACGTCGACGAAGCTGCCCGTTGCCCAGATGATTTCAGCGTCTGCTTGGTCGGCCGTGAGTACTCGCTGGCCCGTCATTGGAACGCGCCACGCCTCGTACACCCCGACGTCGAAGCCCAGTCGTTCCAGTTCGTTCACCAGTCCGAATCCCTGGCTGCCGAAGGAGTGCGCGTCAGTCCAGAAGACCACGTACGTGCTGCCCGGATCGAGGGCGTCAGCTGTCGGCCCGACAACGGCTCCGAGGGTTTCGCCGAGGTACTCCTCGGGATGGTCGGCCCCTACTGCTGCGACCGAGGTCGCAGCAGTACACAGGGCGATGGCTCCGGTGACAGCCACGAGGGCACGGCGCCCAGTTGCCGTATCAGTGGCGTTCAACCAGAGCACCGCTGTCCAAACCGTGGCCACGACGACGAGCAGCATGATCGCCCAGGCCCACAGAGTCAGGTAGAACCAGGTGGTCCCGAAGATCCGCGACATCGAGACCCAACTGAGCACGAGCACGGCACCGGTCACGACATGGAGATGAAGTAGTGCCTGCACGTCTGTACGCGCGGCCAACACACGGGTACCGGCCACCGCGGCGATCCACATCGCAAGCACGAGTGCGCCGGGGATCCATGTCGCACCGTCGAGTTGACCGAGGCCGACGAGGCCGCTGGTTCCGGTGAACACGGTGCCGACCGCACGGAACACGTTGAGATGCTGCAGCAACAGCTCAAAGCCGCGCACGAAACCGATTGCTTCCTCGGGTGGATTGCCGAAGTGATCAAGCAGACGCGTGATGTTGCCTGGCGTTCGACGGAACTGGTCAGCCAAGATCGGGAGCGACAATATTGCGAACACGGCTGCCGTGATCAGCAGCACGTGGGGCGGCGGCTCGAACTTGCCGGCCCGTCGCTGGCGGATCCATCGGACTGCCACCAGCACAGCGGCACCGGCACCAAGGCCACCCGCCATGACGAGGTAGGGAATGTGCGTCTGCGCGGCGAAACTGGCAGCGACCGCAAGCGGAATCAGCATGACGTGGTCGCCCGAGACGACCGACCAGGTGGCGAGCAGGATCACGACCCACGCAATGAGCGGCAGGTACGGGTTCCATGGCTGAGTAAGTACGGAGAGGCCGTAGCCGCGGATGAGAACTGCCACGACGAGTGCCACCACGATCAGGCCGGTCCGCCCGGCGCGGCGGTGTCCAATCCAAAGCGCGAGTCCGATCCACAACGTTTGCAGGAGCGCCGTCGAGGCTTCCATGGCCCATGCCGAGCTGCCGAACAGTCGGTATCCCGGTGCAAGAAGCCAGAAGTTGATCGGACCGGGGTGGCTCCCCTGGTCGGGGAACTCGCCGATTCGGCCGGGCAGGCCAATCAGGGGAGTCTGCCGCGATCCGACATCGCGGATGCGGAACTCGGTCATTGCGAGATCGAGTACGGGATACCACCTGCGCTGCGCGAGCGCGATGACCGCGACCAGCAACGGGACGGCAAGCCCCACGGTGACCAGCACGATGAGGCCAGCGCTGCTTCCAGCAAACCGCCGGGCGCGTGCGGCGAACGAATTCACCGTCAGTTGCGGCCGAAGAGCCGCTTGAATCGGTCGCCCATGCCCCAGCGGGTCACCAGCAGCATCGACTCGACGATGATCCGTCCTGACATCTTCGACTTGCCCCGGGTGCGGTCACGGAAGATGATCGGGGTTTCGACAACGCTGGCGCCTTCGCGCGCCAACCGGCGGACGAGTTCGGTCAGAAATGCATAACCCTCGGCCGACGTGGAGGTCGGGTCGATCTTCGCCAACGATGTGGCCCGGTAGGCCCGGTAACCGCTGGTGCAGTCCCGAGCGGCGACGCCCAGGATCGAGCGCGTGTAGGCGTTGCCCCAGCGGGACAGCAACTGGCGGCGAACCGGCCAGTCGGTCGTGCCTCCGCCAGTGACGTAACGCGAGCCGATCACGATGTCGGCGCCGTCGGTGATCAGTTGAACGAAATCTGGAATCCGATTGGGGTCGTGCGAAAAGTCGGCGTCCATCGAAATGATGATGTCGTAGCTGCCGCCCAGCACCTCGGTGAATCCGGCGCGGTACGCACTTCCCAGGCCGGCTTTGCCCGGGCGGTGCAGGACGTCGATGCGGCCGAGTTCTGCGGCCAAACGATCGGCGACCAATCCGGTTCCGTCGGGGCTGTTGTCGTCGACGACAAGGATGTCGGTTTCGGGCGATGCCTCACGAACGGCACGCAGAAATAGCTCGATGTTCTCCGATTCGTTGTAGGTGGGAAGCACCAGGACGCTACGCATGACGGCTGTAATCTACTTCGCAGTCTCCGCGAGCACGCGCAGGATGCCCAACGCGGATGCATCCCAGGTCATCGAACGGACCCGTGCCTCGGCAGCGGATGCGAGCTGAACGCGGAGATCATGGTCGGAAAGCAGCCGGGCGATCGCATGACCGAGGTCTGATGGCTCGGCAAGGATGCCCGTGACTCCGTCGACCACGCTGCTGCGATGCCCACGGATGTTTGTTGCAACCGCTGGCGTGCCACAACCCGCTGCCTCGGTGAGGCTCAGGCCCCAACCTTCGGCGAGCGAAGCACTGACCACAACCCACGAACGACGGTAGAGGTCGACCAGATCGGCTTGATCGACGCGCCCGGTGAACTGGATCCAATCGCTCGCGCCGAGGTCATTCACCTTGGCTTCGAGTTCTGGGCGAGACGGCCCGTTGCCGACAATGGTCAACGTCAGACCAGGCGTCGTAGCCCGAGCGATCACGGCAGCGTCGATCAGGAGACCGAGCCGCTTGACCGGTGCGAGGCGGCACACCGCGACGAGCGAAGGGTGTTCGCTCTTGCGTCCACCTGGAGAGAATCGCGCATCAGTACCGTTGGGAACCGCTGTCACGTGTTCGGGCCGAAAGCCGATCTCGAGCAGCTCTTCACGAGTGGCCTCAGACGGTGTCACTGTCTGGCTGCGTCGGTAGAACGGTGGCGCTAGACGAGTTTCAAGCGCTCGGCCACACGCCGCCAGCGGGCCGGGAAGCATTTGATCCCACATCGGGCCGTGGACGTGGTGCAGGAAGGTGATCCGTGGCTTGCGACACCAGATCGGTGAGAACCAGGGGACGCCGTTCCAGATCTCGACGAGCGCGTCGTACGGCCCCATCCGATGCAACGTCTCGGCAGCAATGGCACGAGGGAAGACGGTGTATCTGCTCCCCCGTCGAATCACGTCGTACCCGTGGCGGCGGCTCTCTGCAGGCTGGCCGACTGCGGCAGACGTGCGATGCAGGACGTCGAAACCGGCAGCTGCCCAGCGCGTCATAAACTCGTCTGCGTGTACTTCGGACCCACCACCATCGGGATCGTCCAGGTCGCGCCACGCCAGCGTATGGATCCGGCGGATGCCCTGCCGGTGCATTTGCTCGGCCATCTCACCAAGTTCGCGAACCTCGTCACCAGACACCGCAGGCACGTTAGGCCCAATACCGATGGGCTGTGTGGATACCATCGGGGCGCTTGCTGGACGTGACCGACCATTCCGAAGACGACATGGATACCGACCCGCCTGATCTTGACTCGACCGAACCTGTTCCGTTCGTACTCGGCGGTCGTCCTCACCGATCACTCAGGGGCACGGTGTCGCTGCTGGCCCTGTTCGCGTTCACGATGCTGCCGGTCAGGGGCCTCTACCGCGGCACTGGTTCGTCATTGGAAGAGGGCTTCATGCTCGTCTTCCCCAAGCTCGTTCAACAGGGGAAGGTGCCTAACGTCGACTTCTTGCACCTGTACGGCCCGGGTTCCCTCGACGTGCTCGCCGCCTGGTACTGGTTGTTCGGATACACGCTGGAGACACAACGCACGTTTGGGCTGCTGCAGCACCTACTGATCATCTTCGCGCTGTACACACTGACGCGGGCATGGGGGCGTGTCGCAGCGGTCGGCGCAGGCATCGTGGCGGCACTCTTGATCATGACGCCAATTGGCCTGTCGGCTCTGGCCTGGCACGGCGCCGTTGGGATGGCGCTCTGGGCCGTTGTCTTTGCAGTCAGGGCGCGCACGACGGCTGCTCGATCGGACTGGTTGATTGCCGGGCTGATTGGTGGGTTCGCGCTTTCCTTCCGACCAGACATGGCCATTGCGATCTCGGTTGCTCTCGCCGGTGCTGCATGGGCCCAACGACGTCGCGCTGCCGCGCCCCTGATCGGGGCCGGCATCGTCGGACTGATCCCGATGTGGATCCATCTGGTTGTTGCCGGGCCGGGCCCGGTAATCGAAGGCTTGGTCATCGACCCGGTGTTCAACCTTCGCTCCGGTCGGGAGCTGCCAACTCCGCCGTCGTTCGACCGGATCGACGGTGCCTTGCAGGCCATTGCCGAGGGCGATCCGCCCTGGTGGAATTTGCCGGCACTCGCCCCCAACCACCAGCTGTTCTTCTGGTTCTTCGCCGTTTTTGCGATCGCATTGGGTGTGCCGGCCGCGGCCTGGCGCAACGTTGGCAGTCGCAACCCGCAGCAGCGCGGCGTGCTGATCGCTGCAGGTCTACTTGGTCTCGGCATGCTCCCTCAAGCGCTCCAACGCCCCGACTCGACGCACCTGGCATGGGTCGCTGTCGTGTCGTGGCCACTCCTGATCGTCGTCATCGTCGACCTGATCCGGACACGTGTGCCTCAGCAGCGCGCTGCATCGCATACCGCACCGCTCGCCGCTGTGGCGTCGTTGCTCGCCCTGCTACTGGTGGTTGCACCGTTCTACACCTTCCGCACATACCTGCTCCATACGCGCGTTGCCGTGGGCAACTTGCCACTGCCGTTCCTCGTCGAGCGCGATGGACGCCGGTTCTGGTTCTCTGACCCGATCGTCACCAACGCATTTAACGATCTGATCCCCGTGCTGGACGCCATCAGCGACCCCGGCGACCGATTGATCGTGGGCACCGCCGACCTCAGCCGGACGGTCTACAACGACGTGTCGATCTACTTCCTGTTCCCCGAACTGGAACCGGGCACATACTTCATCGAGATGGACCCCGGCCTTGCTGATGCGCAAGGTTCAGGCCTTGCCGAAGACATCGCCCAGGCTGACTTCCTGGTACTGACCAACGTGTGGGCGGGCTGGGTCGAGCCGAACGAGTCGGTGACTCGACAAAGCCAGGAACACAATCAGGCCGTTTCCGACAACTTTTGTCTCCGTGCCCAGTTCGAGGACAACTTGGTGTTGCTGTTCGAGCGGTGCGACGGCGGCGGAGGGATCAGCGGCGCCGACGTCGCTGGCACCTATCCAACAATCCCGGTTCCCGAGCCCGCTGCTGCCCGCTAAACGCAGTGGGTGTCAGCTGTCGAGCTTGCGCCACACAAAATCGGGTGCGAACTTCAACAGACCGAACACGCCACGGAGCTTGGCGGGCGCCCACACCACGCTCGAACCCTTCTTGAGCCCGTTGGCGACCGCTTCGGCAACGACCGACGCATTGATCGTGAATGGGGCCTCGTCCATTCCCGCAGTCATCGACGAGCGAACGAAGCCCGGCCGGACAGTCATGACGCTCGCGCCGCTGCCGTGCAACGAATGGCCCAGGCCGGTGGCGAATGCGTCCTGGCCGGCCTTCGTCGAGCCGTACACGAAGTTCGAAGCACGGCTCCGAACACCAGCGACACTTGAGAGCACGACGAGCGTTCCGTGGCCCTGTTTGCGCAGTTGCGCAGCAACAGCCAACCCCGAGCTGACGGCGCCGGCGTAATTGACCGTTGCCAGTTGGGCAGCAGCGACTGGATCGTCAGCAGCGTCGACGCCGAGTTGGCCGAAGGCCTGGATGACGACATCGAGGTCCCCGTGTTCAGCGGCGACAGCTTCGATCATCGGGGCGTGTGCTGCGAAGTCGGTTGCATCGAAGGTGACCGTGGAGACCTCGACGTGGTCGGCGAAGCCAGTGGTGTCGGCGGATGCAGCGTCGCGGCATGCAAGTACGACGGTCTTGAGGGCTGGCGACGAGAGTTCGCCGACGATCGCCCGAGCGATGTCGCTGTTGCCACCGAGGACGAGGATGGTCTGAGGTTGGTTGATCGCGTTATTCATGGTTCGCCTTTCAGGCGGTGGGTCGAGGCGGGGAATGCTTGACAGGTCAGAGCAGATCAAGACGGCGGGCCAGGTCGCTGACCCATCGGCCGTTCGGGTCGATGCTGCGCCGAAGGACTTTCCACTCATCAAGTCGCGTGTATCCGGCGCGGATCACTGCAGGGGTGAGCTGCGCGTCTTTGGCGAGGTAATGCCGCCCGCCGACGGAGAGGATCATTTCGTCGAGTTCGGAGAGCAGCGCATCAAGGCCATCGACGCCCGCCGGCACGTCGATGGTGAGAGTCCAACCGGATGTCGGGAAGCTCAGGTACCCACCGCTGGCCGGGCCGAACCGTTTCAGCACGTTGACGAAACTGGCGTGCCCATGTGCTGCGACTTTTTCGACGATGCTCCGCAGCGTGTCGACGGCGTTGTCAGGCACGACGAACTGGTATTGAATGAAGCCGTTGCGGCCGTAGAGCCGGTTCCACCAGCCCACCATGTCAAGCGGATGGAAGAATCCCGTAAGGGTCTCGGTGTGATGCTGGAACTTCGGTGTCTTCCGATACCACAACTCGTTGAATGCCTTGATAGTCAGCTTGTTGAAAACGTTCGGTACAACCGATGGGATATCAGCCAACATGGGCGGCGCGTAGGCCAGCGGATTCGCTGCTTGTTTCGGGTTCATCTCGCGGAGTTCGTCGAGTGATGCGTGGTTGCCGGATGCCAGCAGTGCACGACCGAGGTTCGCGCCGGTGGCACACAGGTCGATCCAGGCAACCGAATACCGGTACAGATGGTCGCTGGCGATCATCTTCTCGATCAATGTGTCGAAGTCGGGCACCCGCTCGTTGGTCACGACGCAGTGACGAGTCTCGATCGGGATCAGCGCGAAGGTCGCATCGAGGATGACGCCCGTCAGGCCCATACCTCCGACCGTCGCCCAGAACAGATCAGCGTGCTCCCCCGTTGGGCTCAGCAACCGCTGAGTGCCGTCGGCAAGAAGCAGAGTCAGTTGTTGGACGTGGGAGCCGAACGAACCGTCGATGTGATGGTTTTTGCCGTGGATGTCAGCGGCGATTGCCCCGCCGACCGTCACGAACCTTGTACCGGGGGTGACCGGCACGAACCAGCCGAGCGGAATGATCTCGCGAAGCAACCTGTCGAGGCTGACGCCGCCGCCGACTCGAACAGAATCTTGTGCGGCGTTAACGGCGATCTCGCCATGTGACACCCGAACGACGGTGCCACCACCATTTTGCGCCGGGTCGCCGTATGACCGACCCATGCCGCGAGCGATGACGCCACGGCCCGAGTGGTCAAGCCGGTCCAATGCACCAGTTTTGGTCAAATCATCGGCACTGATGTCGACCAGCGAAGCCACAGACGGCGTCGTTCGGCCCCAGCCGGTGAGTGCGAGTTGTTCGGAATTCACGAAGCGCCAATGTTAGCGGTGCTCAGTA
>CAWUXP010000322.1:0-23126 GCA_963926495.1 Candidatus Ilumatobacter herschelensis | reverse complement strand
CTGGTACCAGCGAAGTAAATGACGACGACATCGTCGACGCCGAGATCGTCGACGACGAGCCGGAAGCCTGAGGCGCCGGTCATGTCCAACATGGGAGACGGCGACATGGTCGATCCCGATGATCTGAACGATGAGGAGCTGGCCGGGAGCGCGTCCCGGTCGGCTGCCGAGTCGGCAGCGGCTGCTGACGCTGCCGATGCGACGGGCGAGAACGATGTGCCCGAACGGGCCGGCGAATTTGACGCCATCGACACCCTGTCGGCACTCGATTTCGAGACCCCTGAAGTCGTTGCAGCAGAACTTATCGACGAGTCAGGTGCCGAGGTCGATTACTCCGACGTCGACGTTGGCGCAGTTCTTGCTGAGCGCGATGACTACAAGTCGATTGCTCAGCGTGTGCAGGCCGAGTTCGAAAACTTCCGCAAGCAGGCCAATGCTCGTGCGCAGATCGATGCCGACCGGGCGACCGGTCGACTCGCTGAAGCGTTCCTGCCGGTCCTCGACGCGGCCGAAGCAGCATTCCTTCGTGATCCAGACGTGGTGGGCCCACTGCTCAATCAGATGCTGGCCGAGCTCAAGAAGCAAGGTCTCGAAACCCTCGATCTCGACGGGGAACCGTTCGATCCAGAGGTTGCCGAGGCAGTCGCCCACGAGCCGATCGACGGCGGTGAACCGGTCGTGGCAGAAGTGTTGCGAAGCGGTTACCAGTGGAAGGGCAAGACCCTCCGCGCCGCCATGGTGAAGACCAAAGACTGAGATACAGCGCGTGGTGTCCAGCACCAAGCGTTGTATTTCGATCGCCGAGGAGGTGAGTACGAGATGGCTGTACAACGAGACTGGTTCGAGAAGGACTTCTACAAGACCCTGGCGGTGAGCGAAAGTGCCACCGACAAGGAGATCACCAAGGCGTACCGCAAGCTCGCCCGCGAGTTGCACCCTGACAAGAATCCCGGTGACGACGTCGCCGAGGAGAAGTTCAAAGAGGTGTCGACCGCCTACGACGTCCTCGGCAACGATGACAAGCGTGCCGAATATGACGAAGTCCGCCGTATGGGCCCCCCCGCGATGGGTGGCCGACCCGGCGGATCTGATGGATTCTCATTCAATGTTGGTGATATGGGTGGCGGGCTCGGCGATGTCCTCGGTGGGATGTTCGGCCGTGGTGCTGGCCGAGGTCGAGGTGGTTCGAGCGGTGTTCAGCCGCGACGCGGTTCGGACATCGAAGCCCAACTCACGGTCGACTTCGCCGATGCCGTCACCGGCCTCGAAACCACCCTGTATCTGACGACTGATGCGCAATGTTCGACCTGTCACGGGTTGGGCGCCAAGCCGGGCACTTCCCCCAGGGTGTGCGGTAACTGCCAGGGCCGTGGTGTCACCGACGACAACCAGGGCATGTTCTCGTTCTCCTCGCCGTGCCATTTGTGCTCGGGAACCGGCCGCCTGATCGACGAACCGTGCGGCACGTGTCGCGGTGGTGGTGTCGAGAAGCGGCCGCGCGAGGTCAAGACGCGGCTGCCTGCAGGCGTGAAGGACGGCCAGACCATTCGCCTGAAGGGGCGCGGTGGCCCAGGTCGAAACAGTGGCCCGAACGGCGACCTGCTCGTTCAGCTGAAGGTCATGCCGCACCACTTGTTCGGTCGCAGCGGCACGAATCTCACCGTTACTGTTCCAATCGCATTCGCCGACGCAGCGCTTGGTGCCGATATTCAGGTGCCGACGCTTGGCGGCCCGACGGTGACCTTGCGCGTGAAGGCGGGAACGCAATCAGCAACCCGACATCGGGTGAAGGGCAAGGGCATCGAGACCGTCAAAGAGCGCGGCGATCTGATCGTCACGGTCAACGTGCAGGTCCCGACCGAACTGAGCGACGCGGAACGTTTGGCAATCGAGCAACTCCGTGCAGCAACTACGGTAGATGCCAGAACGGTAAGTAGTGAAGCACCGAGCGATGCGTGAGAGCGCACCACGCTCACCGACGAGGCACCCACATGGCTGATAACGACGCAACGAAACGCACCCGCTCTTCAGCCGTGTATGTCATCTCGGTTGCGGCTGAACTCTCGGGCATGCATCCGCAGACGTTGAGAATCTACGAACGTCGTGGGCTCGTTGAGCCTGCTCGGACGCAAGGCGGCAACCGTCGATACAGCGATGCCGACATCGTCATCCTGCGTCGGATCTCCGAGCTGACTTCGGAGGGCATGAACCTCGAAGGAATTCGCCGCGTGATGCGCCTCGAAGCCGAGAACGTTCGGCTGCGTACCGAACTCGAGCAAGCGCGTGAGATCGCGCTCCACGCCATTGCTGAGGCCGAACGCAGCCACGCTGCCGGCGCTCGTGCTGCCGCTGGTGGTGGCCTCGTTCCACTGCGACAGGCAGTCGCTGTCTTCGGGAAGCGGCCGAGCATCTTCGACCGCGACTGATGCGCCCGGACGGGACGGCTCCCCTGCAACGCCCTTCGGCCCGCCGCAGGTGACCGTCAGCCGCGCCGCGACCGAAACCGGGAGGCTGCGCGTTTAGTCGCGCCCGGGGCTGGCGGCCGCGTCGGTGCGCTGGTGGACGAGGCGCGCTCGATCGCCCATGGCCGGCGGGCCAATTGTGCTTCGGTGGCAACCATTGCGATGATGTCGACCGGTCGGTGCCGTCCACCGATCCTGGCTGCCCCGATGGCTGCGCCGATCGCGACGCACTGCCGTGCCGGGCTGCGGAGGTCGTGCGGCGGAAACGCCGGGTAGGCCTCCGTGCCGACGAGGAGTGGTTCAGAGTCGACGTCGTTGATGCTGACCAAATTGAGCTGAGCGGAGTAGACCGAGCGGATCTGTTCGATGATCGATTCGATGTCGGTCAGCCCGTCGAACATCGCCACAGAGAACGATGCCGCACCACCCAAGAGCGAGGGGTGCTCTGTGCCGATCTTGTTGGATGCAACCGCCGCGACCGGCACGCCTCCGTCGAACGCTGCGGTGAATGTTTCGCCCGCCGCAGCGGCGCGTTCGGCGTAGCGGGTGCTGGCGGAAACAGCGCGGGCCAGTGCGATCGGGCTCGGTTCGACAGCGACGTCGAGGAAACCGGCACGTTCGGCCAACGTCTCGAAGCGACGCACCTGTTCAATGGGCCAATTCAGGGCGTACAGCCAACGGCGTGGGCCGTCGTCGACGAGGAGCGTCGAGGCCATTCCCAGCCGTTGGGCGATATCGCCGCGGAGGGCGTTGAGTTCGGGGCCGGATTGGCCTGTGACGTCGATCCGGTGCAGCGATGAGGACGCCGGGAACATTGCGATGCGTGCCGGGACCGAAGCGCCACCGAGTTCGGCGCGGAGTCGAACGAAGGCATCCAGCACTGCGCGGTCGTCGCCAACCGATCGCAGCGACACTTCTGCCGCGTGCGCCGGAAGAGCATCACCTGCATCGATGAGGACTGCACGCAGGACCCGGTCGGTGCACTCGATGCCGACGGCGGACTGTTGATCAGTCACGATGCTGTCTTCTTGTCAGGGACCAGTGCGAGGTCGAGGCTGTTTTTGAGACTGGCGAGTTGCAAGATGCTCGGTTCACCATCGATGGTTGCATGGCATCGCCCGGTGACTGACGCGAAACGTTCTGGTTGTTCGATGCCGAGTATTCGGTAGGCATCAAGGTCGCTCAGTGCGGCCACGAGAACGGTCGAGCAGGCGCCGAGCAACTCCTCGGCGTCGATGGGATGCGACCCGGTGGCCACGACGTTGATCCCCGCGATGGCACCGTGTTGGGCGACTTCCGCCAATGCGCCGCGCGCCTCAGGTGTCAGGCGTTCGACATCGCGAACAAGCAGAAGGTGGGCCGGATGGTCGCTGATGCGAAATGCCGTATCAGCCAAACGTCGGCGCAGTTCTGCTTGGGAGTTCTCGAGGAGTTCCATGACCGCGTCTGGCTGTTCTGGCGACGCAACGTTCGCCATGTGAGGGATCGATTCGAGCGCGTTTCGGCGGCTGGTCTGGTGTTCGATTGCGGTCACGATCAGATCGTCTGTGGCGAACCGATCCACGATGCCGCAGGCCAACACATCGAGCAACGACCGAATCCCGGATCGTGGTGCCCCGAGCGCGAGGATCGACCCCGTCGGTCCGGGCTGCCACCAGTGCGGTACCGGTGTGGTCGACTCAGCCGTTTCGATCAGGCCAATCGGGACGCCACCGCCGCTGTCTGTAATGAGGAAGCTCTCGGCGTCGAGTGTGAGCGGGAGCGGGACCGGTATCAGCGACGTCGGTTGTTCGATCTGTCGCTGCTCAGCGAGGTCGCGGAGCCCGTCGACGAGGCGGCGAACCATTCGGTCGGGCTGCTGGTGTGCGCTGTCGGATATACGTTCGAGTCGTCGCTCGAGCGGGCTGGGTGGACGACCGAAGACAAACGGCTTGACCGAGACGGCGTCGCTCGTGTCCGGCGGCGGGTCATCGGGCAAGAACGGTGTCCGAAGCTGATGGTCGCGGTCGTGCACGATGGCGCGAAGCGCTCCGCCATAGCGGTCAACGGCGATTTCGACGGGGCAGGCGCGCCTGACTGATGTGTCGAGTGACGCCAGCGGTGCTGCTGTCGTTACCACGAGGTGTACGCCGGATGTTTGATCGGCCAGTTCGGTGAGGGCCGTGACTAACCCGGGGGATGCCAGTTCGGTCTCGGCAAGTCCGTGGACGAAAACGGCGAGGCGTTTGCCAGCTGAGTCACCGGAGCTGACGAATCGACGAAGTTGCGCTTCGAATTGCTCAGCGGCGCGGTCGCCGCGGTCGGCGAACGTGCCGGCGAAGTGTGGGAGCTGGCGGGCCGCGTCGAACTCTGACGCTCGACGGTGATCGACTTCGACGATCGACAGTTCGTTTGGTGACCACGTTGAACCCATCGACAGCGCAATCACCTCGGCGATATTGTCGGCCTCGTCGATGCTCGATCCACTGATGACGACGCCGCGGTCGAGGCCAAGGTCGATGCCAACCACGGCACCGACAAGCGTTCCGATACCAAGTTTGACAGCGCTTGCTGGCTTGCCGAGCTGACTGTCCCAGCGATTTGCTGCCTCGTGTGCCGTGACGATTTCCGCCAGCGTTGGCGCGTCCGGTGCAACGAACCCAGGGGGATTGATCGGCAGATCGGGATCTACGAGCGGGGCAAGGTGACGAGCGATATCAGCGGCCACGTCAAGATCGACCAGCCCAACACGCAGCTCGGTTCGTGCAGCCCGAGAGAGGTGGACGAGTCCGGCGCGACCTGGAGTTTCTGCATGGAGCTCGATGAGTGTCGAAGCCGATACCGGTGCACTAATGAGATCACGGCACAGCGCGATCACCGTCACATGGTCTGGCCGGTTGACCAACACGTCGCGAAGTGGCGCACCGGCGTGGTTCCACGACTCGCTGTCGGTCACTGCGAGGAGCACGCGCTTGTCTTGCGTCGTGGAGACGCGAGTGGCCCACGAGGCGACTTCGAGCTCGTTCGAGAGAAGGTCGGGGAGATCGTCGTGGCGGAGATGCGGCAGCCACTTAGCCCAATCCCACATTTCTAGCCGTTCCCGGCTTGCCACGATGGCGACCGCTAGGTCGGAAGGGCCGTAGCGGGTGACGGCGTCGACCAGGAGTGACCGAAGCACTGCCTCACCGTCTTCGCTGTGCCCGGTAATTGCAACGATGCCCTCGTGGCTGAGATCCAGGGTGGCGGTCTCGGTACCGTCCACCTGCTCGGCGTTGTCGGCCAAACCGACACTTATGGGCATCGCCACCGCGGCTGCTCGTTGGTGCCAGAGGCCATGTCGGTGGTCGCGCGCATCGAGCACAGCGTCGACGAGAAATCGACGGGCCCCAACGGGTCCTCCGGGTGGCCGGTTGTGCACGATGGTGCCGCCCGTCGTGGGGCGTTGCTGCTGGCTTTGAGCCCGTGCCGGTTCGACTATAAAGACACGTCCGTCGACGGCCACGCTGCCGCGAGACCACGATCGAGCCTCGGTCAACGGTGCTCCATCAAGCGTGATGGTCGACGACGAGGTGCCAGGCGCGACGGTCGCTCCGCTGACGTGCACGTCCAGTTCGAACTCGGCGGCTTCGACGGTGTCGAAATGCAGTTCGGCGCCCGACGAGCGGACGCTGGGGCCGATGCGGTATCGCCCGGATGGTAAGGGTCGGATGGTTCCGGCGCCCGGGCCGGTGAGTTGCAGAAGATTTACGATGGCGTCGACGGTGGCGTTGCGGTCGAGATCGGTGTCGATGATCGACCCGTTGACGACCGGGAGGGTCGCGAGCGGAGCTCGGGTGTCGACGAGTTGGTTGTCGACGAGCACAGCCGTTGGGGCTGCCTGGCCAGTTGTCGCAGCGATGATGTCGCGCAGTGTTGCACCCTCGTCGCGCAGCGTGACGACGATGTCGGCCGAACCGTGAGTGGTGCGGATTGTCAATTCCATGGGCTTGGCCATCTTTGCCAGTTACTCCGATTCGCAAATCCAAGAACGCCCCACAACCAGCACAATACGTCTCGAACGGCGGCAAATGGAATGTTCCCTGATGTTTCCCTACAGTTTCGTCGAATTCATGCCGATATACAGGAGGGCAATGTTGGCGCGGAGGTGCAGATGAGAACCGTGACTTGGCGACGAGCTGTTGCAGCAATGCTTGCAACAATGCTCGGCCTGAGCGCGCTCGTTGTCGTGTTCCGGTCCGATGGACTCCCCGCTGTTGACGCAGCAGTGGCACGCGCGACGCGATGGTTCGTTCACCAGGAGACCGGTCGGATTGTCCTTGCCGATGGTTACGGAGGCCGTGCCCTCGCCAGCCTCGATGTCGGTACTGACGGCAGTGACTTGCGAGTGGTCGAGGGAGGGTCAGCGGCCTACGTCGTGAACGATGCAACGGCCGAGGTCCGGGTGATCGACTCTGCGGCACTGCGGTTGAGCCCTGCGCGGGGCCTTGTCACCTTGGCCGGCGGGCGTGCTCTCCTCGGCGTCGGTCCGTCGGGACTCGTTGTCGTAGATGCCGATGCGGGTGCAGCCACGCTGGTGCCGTCCACGGGCGAGTTGGTGGGGTTCGAACTGGAAGTCGGCCCCTCGGCCGTCGTTTCACCCGATGGTGCGATCTGGTCGATTGTCGGCGGCGACGTTGTGCGCACCACGTCTGCCGGGTCGACGAGCCGCTCGCTTGGTAATGCACAGCGTGACACGGCTTCGCTCTCGCTGGTCGGAAACCGCCCGCTGATCGTCGACGGTGCGGCGCGACGAGCACGCCTTGGCGACGGCGGCTGGGTCGAGCTGCCTGTTCAAGTCGATAGCAGCGAAATCATTCTCCAGCAGCCCGGCCCGACCCACACGTGCGGTTGGGTTGCGGTAAATGACGAACTGTGGTGCATCTCAGAACACGGCATCGAAGAGTCGTCGGAGATCCCCGGCCTCGATGTTGACGGTTCCGATCTCCTTGCGATCGCTGGCGACGCAGCGGCGCTCGTGCGGCGTGGGCCAACCAGAATCATTCGGTTCGATTGGCGCGACAGTGTGATCCTGCAAGATGAAGCGGCGTCGGTCTCCGGTGCAGCCACGCTTGCCGTGTCGGCCTCGGTCGACCTCGTCTGGGTCGACGACATCGCCGGGGAGTTCGTCTGGGCAATTAACCCCTGGGGGATCGAAGCGATCGACAAGAACGACTTGTCCACGCTGCTGCTCGGCGAAGACGGCCGAGTCGTCAGCGACGGCGTCGGCGCTGGGGTTGGAGGCGATGACGAGGCCGCAGGCGAACCCGAAGAACGCGAGCCGGACGACAACGGGATCGACGACCCGCCAGTAGCGAACGACGATTCGGTGACTTCTCGCGCCGGTCGTGCTGTGCCCATCCCGGTGGCGGCGAATGACTACGACCCTGATGGCGACGCGATTGCCGTCGTGGCAGTCGGTGCTGCTGATCACGGCACGGTCGAGATCGGCACGGCGTCGACCGTGATCTTCAACCCCGAGCCGGGATACGTCGGACTCGACCAGTTCACGTACACGATCTCCGACGGTGCTGGCCCCGAGGCCACTGCGAATGTCATCGTCGAACTGATTCCGGTCGATGGAACGAATCAACCGCCCGTTGGTGCACCTGATGGCGCCCAGACGGGTGCCGGCGTGAGCGTGGTGATTGACGTGTTACTCAATGACATCGATCCTGATCGTGACCCGTTGCAGATCGATTCGTTCGATGTACCGAGTGGCTTGGGAGAAGTGACAGAAACCGTCGGGCCGTCGGGCCTCGGCGCACTGGCGTTTTCGCCACTCGACGGGTTTGAGGGAACCGCCGTGTTCACATATCGCCCGGTCGATTCGTTTGGCGCAGTTGGCGACGACGTCAACGTGAGTGTCGAAGTAGCCAGCGCCAGCGACGAGAACCGGCCCCCGATCGTGCGGCCGGACTCCGTCCGACTCCGACGCGGAGTCGAGACGGTACTTCCGGTGTTGGCGAACGACGAAGATCCTGATGGCGACACACTGTTGGTCGATATCGAGCGCCCGCTGTCCGAAGGGCTGTTAGTCGAAGTCCAGGGCGAACAACTCGCCATCACGGCCCGAACCGGTTCTGCTGATTCGATGTCGTTCTTTTACCTCGTCGATGACGAAAATGGCCATGTCGTTCGCGGCTCTGTTCTTGTCGAGGTCATCGACGACATCGAACCAAACCGAGCCCCAGTCGTGGTCGCCGACGCCGGAACCGCCGTTGTCGGTCGGTCGATCGTGATCGAAGTACTCGCCAACGACAGCGATCCTGACGGAGATCCACTCATCGTGGTCGAGGCGACGCAACCCGCTGACGGCGCCGGCCAAGTCGTCGTGCTTGCTCCCAACCGTGTGCGCTTCACACCGGCGCCGCTTGACGACGAGGATGATGCTCTCGTTCGGTTCACCTACACCGTCGACGACGGGAACAATCACCAGGTCAGCGGTGACATCGTGGTCCATGTGCTGCCCGAACCGCGGCCGGAGCCACCGTTTGCCCAGGATGACTCGACGTTTACGTTCGTTAACGAATCGGTGACCATTGATGTCCTCCGCAACGACGGTGACCCATCGGGCGAACGTCCTCGACTCGTCGGTACTCCAGGTTGCGCTGGTGGGGGCCAAACAGTTGTTACTGTCGATGGGCAGGTTCGATTCACCCCGCCTCGGGATCAATCCGGAGCCTTCCGCTGCACCTATGAGGTCAGCAACTCGATCGGCCTGCGCGCCTCTGCATCGATCATCGTGTCGGTGCGGGAACCGCTGATTACCAACGAACCACCCGACGCAGTCCTCGACCAGATTCTCGTCGAAGTGAACGAGACCATTTCGATCGACGTGACCGCCAACGACAACGATCCGGACGGTGACAACAGCGCACTGAGGGTCGTGTCGTCGACGGAACCAAGCCTCGGGACGGCGGTACGCAATGAAAATCGGATCATCTTTACCGCTGGCCCGATCGTTGGCATATCGACGATCAACTATCAAGTCACCGATGAAAAAGGAGCGGTCACGCTCGGCCGCGTGTCGATCAGGATCACTGAGTCGGTCAACGACGCGCCGATTGCCGAAATGGACACCCGGATCATCAATGGGCCAGGTGTGCCCACTCAGTTCAACGTCCTGGCGAACGACTTCGACGCGAACGAACCGACTACCGCGCTGACAGTCGAAGGCGTGGCTCTCCGGTCGGGAGACGCACAGGTGACACAGTCGGGCAGCGTCGTTACCATCGCGCCGGCCCCCGAGTTCGTCGGCGACATCGTCGCTGTGTACACGATCCGCGATTCGGGTGGTTTGACCGCTTCGTCGCAGATCGTGCTGACGATCCTCACGCCGCGCAACCGGGCGCCAGTGGCACAAGACGATATTGCCGACGTCGAGAGCGGCGGATCGGTCACCACTGCGGTCCTCTTCAATGACAGCGACCCTGACGGTGATCCGCTCGTGATGACCATCACTGGTGGCCCTGACGCCGCCCTCGGCCAGGCGACTGCCGGCGGAAGCTCGATCACCTTCAGCGCGGCCCCCGGTGCTGCCGGAACGGCTGTTATCAACTACTCGGTGAGTGACGGGAATTTGACCGACACCGCAGCCTTACGCATCACTGTGCGGCCTTGCTCCGAGTCGGCTCCGAATGCGCAGGACGCGTTCTTGTCTACCGGGTACAAGCAGGCGATCGCGATCGATCTCGCCGACTTCTCCGCCAACGGCTTGGTCACTGACATCGTCGGCCCGCGGACCTACAACGGCAAGGTGTACACGCCGCCGGCCGGCGAGAACGGCAACGTCGTCATCAACTTCGCGGTCGTCAACGGCTGTGGCCAGCGCGCTACCGGCCAGATCACGATCGATGTCAACCAAGACCCCTCGGCACAGCCGGTGACCGCAGTGATCAGCCGCCAAGGGAAACGCGAGTTCCCAGTGTCGGAACTTGCCGGCGACGACGAAGCCCTATCGATCGTTCGCAGCTCGAGCGTCCCCGGGTGGGTGACCGTCGAATCTGCACGTGTCGTTGTGGCGCCGCCGCTTGGAACTGCTGCGGCTACATACAATTGGACGGTTACGGTCGTCGACCCGGGTGGTCTTACAGCCACGGTGTCGATGACGATCACGGTCATTAATGCCAGTCCCGCGGCGAACCCCGACAATGTCAATGTCGCCGGGGGCGCTGCATCATTCGACCTGGTCGCTAATGACACCGATCCCGACGGCGAGAACGCGGCCCTGCGGGTTCAGTCCATGCCATCGACGGTGATGTTCAGTAACGGTCAGGCCGGCACGATCACGCTTGAGCGCGACAGTCGTTTAGTTGGCATCGATCCGAGAAATGGTCGCGGAACGGCAACGTTCGCCTACTCCGTTGTCGATGCCGATGGTGCTGTGTCGGCCATGACGAACGTCACGGTCGCTGGATCGGCAGTCAATACGGCACCACGGGCAAGCGACCAATCCATCGTCGTTGTCTTAGGCACGCCGACCACCGTGGAACTCACGGTGAATGACGCCGATGGTGACCAACTCACCGTGGTCATGCCGATTGATGACCCGGACGGCATCGTCACTGCTGTCTCCGGGAACACGATCACGGTGATGACGGCGGGCCCCGGGAGGTTCCAGTTCAGCTATCGAGTCACCGACGGCTCAGACGAATCGAACCTCGCCACCGTCACGGTTCGCTCAGCGTCCCCAGCGACCACGACCACCGTTCCGGCAACGACCACGACCACCGTGCCGGCAACGACCACGACGACGACTGTGCCGGCAACCACGACTACGTCGACAACGCCGTCGACCACGTTGGAGCGCGAGTAGGTCGCAGCGTCCCGCGGTGTCAGCGAACGGGCGAGCGGGTGCTCGGCCTGAGCGAACGGAGGCTGAGTCGCCAGCGCAGCTGTTCGCCTCCGGTCCGTACCTCTGCCATCGAGGTTTCCACCTTACTTAAGTACGCCACTGCGTCTTCGACAAGGAAGTCGGCCCCTGCTGGGTTGCCGAAGGTGACGGCGCTCGACAGTGTTGCGAGCTGAGCCAACTCACGTTTGGCAGCCGCGGCCAGCGGCGCTCCGGCGGTGGAGATGTCTTCATTTGTCGAAGACGGCGCGATCGTCAGACCAGCGTCGACCAAACGATCGGTGGCAACCGCCCAGGCCCCGGCGATGCGTTGTGCGGGGGTCCCGGAACGGATCCGTCGGCGGCGGCGTCGGAGCTTTGTCAGCAGGATGATCGACGCGAGGGCCAGCAACGGCAGCGAGATTGCCGCGAGCGTAAGGCTCGCTCGTTGCGCCCAACGCACGAAGAGCGAAGCGTCTGCGGTCGACACATTGTTGTCTGCCACATTGTCGTTCGGGGCGTCAGTGGCGAGCTCTGGTGGGGGAGCGATCGGCGGTTGAGCGGCGGCTGGCGTCTGCACGGCAGGTTCTTCGAGAGACGGCGTCTCGTCAGAGGCTTCCTTTGGCGGCACCGGATCGAAGGCAATCCATCTGCCATCGAGGAGGCGGACCTCGGGCCAGACGGCTGCATCGCTGGAAACCAGGGTCAGGGTGCTCCCCGTTGGCGGACTTCCTGAGATGAATCCGGTGGCTACCCGAGCGTCGACGCCCAGTGACCGAGCGAGCAGGACGTATGCGGTCGCGAACTGTTCTGCCGTGCCGCGCTGGGTGTCCAAAAAAAAGCGCTCGAGTAGGGCACGCTGCAGGCCTGCTCCGGGCGCGTTGGATGCCAGCACCCAGTCATTGCGCATCGTCGATTCAATTTGGCGCAGCTGGTCCAGCACAGTGCCGTCGCCTGCGAGCGTCTCGGCGAACTCGGTGAGGCTGCTCACTGAGTCATCGATTGCCCTGGTGGCGATGGCGTCTGAGGCATCGACACCCGTGGTGATTGGGCCGCTTGACAGGGCGATGGTGTCGTCAGGGCCGATCCGCTGACTGAGTCGCACGACGGTGCGATTGTTGTCCGTTTCGACCGCAACATCGATCGTGATCGGCGTGGCAGGGAATGGCACGAGAGTGAGGTCATCGTCGAGAAATGCGAGGTCGAACATGAACATGTCGGGCGTGTCCGGTGTCAGCCGTCGCCCGATCGGGCGAAGCGTGAGCGCCGGGGTCCACCGCTGGCCGTCGTAGTCGCTCAGTGCAGCGGTGCGCCAGCGATCGGGAAGATTCATGCCCGACTCGGTGGTTGCCTGGTACAGATCTGCTGGCGGGTCGAGGGCACGGAGCGCGAGTGTGGCCTCGATGGGGTCGAGTAATGGAGCGGTCTGCTGGGCTGGCTCATTGCGTCTGGGGTCGGCGCGATCAGCCAGCACCGTTGGCACGCTCACCGCAGCTGCCACGAGGCCGGCAAGCAGCACCACCGGGATGAGGCGGCGCTCGCCTCGCAAGAACGTCCACCGATCGGCGATCTCGCTGTTCTCACCGGTCATCGGTCGGAGTGTCGCGAAGGTTGCGGTGAGCAACCCGATGGGGATTAGCCAGACCATTTGCTCGCCGGACGGTGCGCCGAGTGCTGTCACGAGCGCGCCAGCGACGACGACCGGCGTGAGCGCCAGCAGGTGCCATTCGCGGCGGCCTGCGAGTTCGACGGCGGTCGCAGTCGGTATTGCCAGTAACAACGCGACTGTGCCAATCAGCGCGGGGCGATCGGGGCTCGGCCAGTCGGTTGAGAGGAGCCGTTGGGTGCCGGCTGTCAGTGCGTCGACGACGTCGGAGGCCTGACCACCGGTTGCGAACACGATGATTGTTACGGATGCGCCGATACCGAGCACGGCAACGATGAATCGAATGACGTTGGCGAAGTCGCGCACGCTGATCGACATGAGCGCTGGCAGCCCCACGGCGATCAACAGCCACCAGATGTGCCGGTCGAAAATGTTGCCCGCGACGACGGAGAGGACCGCCATCATGGCGGCGACCAGCACCATGCGAAGTCTGAAGAGGCCCCTCACTGTTCCCAGGCCCTCCACCGCGTGGCGAATTCTGCAGCATCGGCAGCCGCGGTGGCGACACCCGTTACCGCGGTGGCGCCCTCGCCGATGCGGACAACCAGCATTTGTTCAAGGTTCATGAAGCGGCTGGACGGCCCATCGGGGCCCGTGACCATGACGACAGAGGTGTGATCGAAGCCGCGCAAGAACAAAGCGGCCACCGAGAGTAAATCGTCGGCGTTGGTCTGTTGGACTGGCGTGAGGAGGTCGAGCAGGAGGCCCTCCTCGCCGATTGGCGTTGCTGGGCCGGGATGGGTGCGACTGGTCGTGCGCAAGATCACCTCCAGCCCCGAGCGCACAGCGTGGGCGGCGAGCGTTGCTGCCACGTCGACAGCCTCTTCGAAGTCGTCTGCCGTACCTACCGCGTCGCTCGTGTCGAGGACGACGGTGAACTCGGGTCGACGAATCTCCACGGTTTGACGGACCATCAAGACCCCGGTGCGAGCCGTGGTTGGCCAGTGGATGAGTCGGGGATCGTCGCCAGCGACGTATTCCCGCATCGACACGAACCCGGACATCGGGTCGGCTGATGCACGTCGGAGAACCGAATCACTGTCGACAACTCGGACGGCGCCCTGCGGCCCGAGGAGTTGGTAGACCTTGGGATGCACGGTGACCGAGCCGACGGAGCGGTCGAGGCGCGTGCCGATGGCAAGCCAGAACGGGTCGATGCGTTCGACGTCGAAGGGGCCGACGTCGAAGACCCCTCTACGATGAGTCGCCAGGCTGCCGAAGAAGTCCACGGCGTGCGCCGGTGCCACCGATTTGATCTCGATGCGACAGGTTGCTGTGTCGCAGTGGTCGACGATCGTTGCCCGCCCGGTACGGAATGGACTGGCGTTCCGAACGCGATATACGACGTTGACGGGATGGCCGCGGGGGACCCGGACTGCTCCGACTCGGCGGGTGATTTCAGCTCGGAGTGGTCGCCGGGCGAGCCAGATCGACGCGGCTATGACGACGCCGATGGCGATCCCGATGACGATCAATTCTTCGTATTCCCACCATAAACCGAGACCAAGCGCCATCACGGCGACGATCAGTGCGCCGAGGCCGGACCGGGTCAGCATTGGCTGAGATCGAACGACGTTGGCATGGTCACGAATTGGCGGAGCGAGGTACCGGAATCTGGTCGATCAGATCGGCGAGCAAGGTGTCGATGCGCACACCGCGTAGCTCGGCCTCAGCGCGTAGCGCCATGCGGTGCCCGAGCACCGGTGAGGCAACGGCCTTGACGTCGTCGGGTGTTACGTAGGACCGGTTATCGGTCGCCGCGAACGCCCGGCTCACTCGTAAGAGGGCGAGGGTGCCGCGGGTCGAGACGCCGAGGCGCAGGTCGGGGTGCTGGCGAGTGGCCGTGGCAATCGCGACGATGTACTCGGTGATGCTCGGGGCAACGGTGACGGTGTCCATCTCGCTGATGATCTGGTCGATCTCTTGCGCGTCCGTAACCGGTTCGAGGTCGTCGTCGCGACGGCCGCGATGGAACGAGTCGAGCAGCGCGGCCTCGGTGTCGGCATCGACATAGCCGAGGGTGAGCCGCATCGTGAAACGGTCGAGCTGGACATCCGGTAGCGGGAACGTGCCTTGGAAGTCGCGCGGGTTCTGCGTGGCGATCACGAAGAACGGGCGGGGAACCAGGCGGCTCGAACCGTCAGAGGTCACCTGCCGTTCTTCCATCACTTCGAGCAGCGCGGCCTGGGTCTTTGGGCTGCCGCGATTGATCTCATCGCCGATGAGCACGTTGGTAAAGACGGGCCCTTCACGGAACGAGAAGTTGCTGGACCGCTGATCGAAGACCATCACGCCAGTGATATCGGTTGGGAGCAGGTCGGGCGTGAACTGAACTCGCTTCCACGAACCTGAAATCGAGTTCGCGATAGCCTTAGCCAAGCTCGTTTTGCCGGTGCCGGGCACATCGTCGAGGAGTAGGTGACCCTCGGTCAATAGGCAACAGAGAGCCAGTCGGATCTCGTGGCGCTTGCCTCGCACCACAGTATCGACGTTGTCGATGAGCGCGTCGACAACGGAATTTACGCGCGAGGTAATCTGGCTGGGCACTGACGAAGTGTAGAGCGGACAGGACCCCAGGTTGAGGAGCCCCCTGATCTTGACGAGGAATTGAAAGATTTAGCGTTATCCGTTGTCGACCCAGCTGAGCACTTCGCTCCAGTCGATCAGCGCCTGTTCGACCAGGCCGAACACGGACGGTACGTCGCGTTTGGCCAGCTCGAGCACTGCGATCGGCAGCCGATCGCGATCGCGCTGGCGCGTGTCCGGGAGTCGATCGAGCTCCTCGATGACGCGATCAGCATCGCTGCCAAACTCGCGTCGAACCCGCTCGATGACCTGATTGGAGAACAAATACTGCGGACCGGGCATGAAAACGTTTTTATCGATTGCGGTGAGCTATGGCCAGCTCGGCAATGTCGCGCATGATGGTGGCGATTTGGTAATCCTTCGGCGTGTAGATCGCAGCGATGCCGATTGCGCGCAGGCGGGGACGGTCGTCTTCGGGGATGATGCCGCCGACGACCACGGGAATATCGACACCCATGGCCTTGAGCTGATCAAGCACATCGGGTACGAGGTTGAGGTGTGAGCCAGACAGGATCGACAGCCCGATCACGTCGGGATCTTCGTCACGAGCCGATGCGGCGATCTGCTCCGGCGTGAGGCGGATACCCGAGTACACGACCTCCATACCGGAGTCGCGTGCTGCGACGGCGATCTGCTCGGCCCCGTTGGAGTGGCCATCGAGGCCCGGCTTGGCGACGAGAAACTTGGGCGGGCCACCAGGGATCGACTTGACGAATGCGGCAACTTCGCCGAGGCCGCTCGCGGACCCGGTCGCCCCGGCCACACCGGTCGGAGCGCGGAACTCGCCGAAGATGTCACGCATGAGGTCGCCCCACTCGCCGGTGGTGCCACCGGCTCTGGCGAGCGCGATCGAGGGCGGCATGATGTTGTCGCCGTTGACGGCTGCGGCACGCAGACCGATGAGCGCGGCGTCGACTGCTGCCTGATTGCGCTGTGTGCGCCAGGCTTCGACGTCGGCGACCATTTCGGCTTCGACTGCATGATCAACCTTGAGGATCGCTCCCTCGCCACCGAGGGGTGAGTCAGTGCTCTCAGTGAAGTCGTTGACGCCAACGACTATCAGATCGCCTGATTCGATTCGACGCGTGCGCTGTGCCATCGAGGACACGAGGCGCGACTTCAATGTTTCGACGGCTTCGAATGCGCCGCCCATCTCCAGGACGTCGTCGAGCTCAGCCTGGGCTGCCGCTCGCAACTCTTCGGTTTTGGCTTCGATGACCGTGGAGCCGTCGAAGATGTCTTCGTACTCGAGCAGGTCGGTCTCGAAGGCCAACACCTGCTGCATGCGCAACGACCACTGTTGATCCCACGGTGTCGGAAGGCCGAGTGCCTCATTCCAGGCTGGTAACTGCACCGAGCGGGCGCGGGCATTCTTGGAGAGCGTGACAGCAAGCATTTCGAGCACGATGCGCTGCACGTTGTTCTCTGGCTGCGCCTCGGTGAGGCCAAGCGAGTTGACCTGGACGCCATAGCGGAAGCGCAGCGCCTTGGCATCGGTGACGCCGTAACGTTCGCGGCCGATCTGCTCCCACATTTCGGTCATGGCGCGGAGTTTGCAGGTCTCTTCGATGAATCGGATGCCAGCATTCACGAAGAACGAGATCGACCCAAATACCTGGCTGAACTGATCGTCGGACACCTGGCCCGAGGCCCGCACAGCATCGAGCACGTCGATTGCGGTGGCCATCGAGTAGGCGATCTCCTGCGTCGGCGTCGCGCCAGCTTCCTGCAGGTGGTACGAGCACACGTTCATCGGATTCCACTTGGGAGCGTGCTCCGTGCACCAGGCGACCATGTCAACGATCAGGCGACGCGAGGGCGCTGGCGGGAAGATGTACGTGCCACGCGACAGGTATTCCTTGACGATGTCGTTCTGCGTGGTCCCACGAAGTTCGTCAGCGGAGATGCCCTGCTCTTCGGCATTTGCGACGTACAGCGCGAGCAGCCAGGCAGCCGTCGCGTTGATTGTCATCGAGGTGTTCATCTGGCCGGGTGGGATTTGGTCGAGCAGCGTCCGCATATGACCAAGGTGCGCGACGGGAACGCCGACCTTGCCGACTTCGCCGCGCGACATTTTGTCGTCGGGGTCGTAGCCAGTTTGCGTGGGGAGGTCGAACGCTATCGAGAGCCCGGTCTGGCCCTTCGACAGGTTGGTCCGATAGAGCTCGTTGGACGCCGCTGCAGTCGAGTGGCCCGAGTACGTCCGCATCATCCAGGGACGGTCGGGAGCAGCGCGTTCGGTCATGGCCCCAGTGTCGTCGGTTCGAGAAGAAATTCTCAAGTTCTCACTCAAGTCATGATCGATTTTGCGTAATTAATGGTGTCAACGAAATGATCCAGTGAGCACGAAAATCGCCGGGTAATCCGAGAGCCAGGACATCTCGTCCCTCCAACCCCCACCACCCCACCCTCTATGACGTGTTCTGGGGCTTCCACGCTTGCCCATTTGGCGGGAACCGCGTCGGTTGGATGATGGATCTGACCGACGCCGGATGAGATGAAGCGGAGTGGACACATCACGGTGATCGCTCCGTTTCGTTCGATTTTGCCCTGCGGATATTCGAGTGCGAGTTGACGAGTGCGGATTTGATCAGTCGATTGCGGCAGCGAGCAGATCAAGGTACTCCGGTCGACTCACTTCGCAGCCGCCGAGCGAGGCGAGGTGCGCGGTCAACCACTGCGTGTCGAGCAGTGTTGCTCCTGAGTTGTTGAGCCGATCGACGAGATGAACGAGTGCCACCTTCGATGCGTCGGTGGCGTCATGGAACATCGATTCGCCTGCGAAGAAGTCGTTGATTCGGACGCCGTAGAGCCCACCAACAAGTTTGCCATCGAGATACGTCTCGTACGACTGCGCCCAGCCGAGGTCGAAGAGTTGCTCGTAAGCGTCGAGAAATTCGGTTGTGATCCAGCGACCTGTGCGATCGGGGTCAGCGCATCGCTCCATCACGCCTCGGAAGTCCGTGTCGACGCGCACCTCGTACCGTTGAATGCTCTTGCGTAATGACTTGGAGATCTTGAGCCCGTCGAGCGGGATCAGGCCCCGAGGGTCGGGCGAGTACCAGGCGATTTTGCTGCGTCGTTTTCCTGGGTCGACCGGCATTGGGAACAGCCCGGAGCGGTATGCCGCAAGCAGCGTGCCCGGCTGGAGGTCTGCGCCGAGCGCAACAAGGTCAGTTCCGGCAGGCGTCACGAGCGGGTTTGGAAGGACGAAGCGCGTCGATGGTGGCTCTCGTTGCGTTAACCGACCCCTGCCCATCTATCGAATTGTGTTCGCGGCATTCACAAAATACGACGATACCCCCGCAGAAAATTTCGAAATCTCACGAAGCAGGGTGGGTTGAGGGTGGGTTGAGGGCGGGACTGGCAGTGACAGCGCCGATTTCGAATCGATCGTCGCGCGCCGAGGTGCCGCGTTGCGACCCGCTACCAAGTTCAGTATGCGCGGAAGCCTCGTTTGCTCTTGCGCCCGAGGTGACCAGCGGCGACCATGCGACGCAGCAGCGGAACGGCGGCGTAGTTCGCATCGCTGAACTCTGCATACAGCGCATCGAGAATCGAGACCGAGGTGTCGAGGCCCACGAGGTCGAGCAGCGCGAAGGGGCCCAATGGGAAGTTGCAGCCGCCCATCATCGCTGCATCGATGTCGTCCATCGAAGCGGTGCCGTTCTCGAGCATCCGAACTGCATTGTTGAGGTACGGGAACAGCAATGCGTTGACGATGAAGCCGGCACGGTCTTCGACGTGGACGGCGTTCTTGCCGCAGGCCTCGACGAAGCCGGCTGCGGTAGCGATGGTCTCCTTGCTTGCGGTGAGCGGGCGGATGATCTCGACGAGTGACATCGCCGGGGCTGGGTTGAAGAAGTGGATACCGCACACTTGGCTCGGCCGTTGCGTCATCATTGCCAGTTCGACGACCGGCAGGGTGGACGTGTTGGTGGCGAGGATCCCCTCGGGCTTGACGACTTGTTCGAGCTCGGCGAACAGCGCTCGCTTCACTTCGAGATCTTCGACAACGCTCTCGATGACAAGATCGCAGTCGGCGAGCTGTCCAAGATGGTCTGTCACTGAGATGCGGCCGAGGATTGCTTGGCGTTCCTCCTCGGTCATGCGTTCCTTGGCGACTTGGCGCGCAAGGCCGGAGTCGACCTTCGCCAGAACGGCATCAGCACCGGCCTGGGTGCGGGATCGGACGACCACCTCGAGGCCGGCGCGGGCCACCACTTCGGCCAGGCCGGATCCCATGATTCCTGAACCGAGAATGCCGACCTTCTTGATATCTGTCATCCCAGAAGAATAGTTACCGGTGGGTAACTCTGAACAAATCCACAGACAACAACACGAGAAACTCGGGACGGTTTGAGGCGGAATCTGCTGCATTTTGTCCCGAGATCGCCGGCCGATCTCATGTGAGCACCGTGAGTCGACAGCCGTGAAAGAGTTTCGTCGCTGCCGTACTTGGGTCGCATCAGCCGAAACTGCAGCAAGATGCCATCCAAATCGACGCTGACGGAATAACGTCGCCACGTGCGCCGTTGGCGTCTTCTGCATCCATGCTCGCCCTGCTCGCCTTCCACCTCGTCATCGGAATCGGCATCGTCGCGGCCGGACAGCAGTTGGGCCGCCAGGCATTTGCAGTGGCCGCTGTTGCTCCGCTGGCTACGGTCGTCTGGGCGATTACCCAGGCAGGGGGGGTACTCGACGGCAAACCGGTTACCGAATCGTTCAGCTGGGTTGATGGTCTGGGGATCAGCCTCGACCTGCGCCTCGATGCCTTCGCCCTCGCAATGGTCGCGCTGGTGTCCGGCATCGGATTCTTGATCTGCATCTACGCGCTCGGCTACTTCAAGCCGCACGATCCGAGCACGCCCGTCAAGTCGAATGTGGGCCGCCTGGCCGGAACGATGACGGTCTTTGCTGGCGCAATGCTCGGCGTGGTCTTGTCTGACCATCTCATTGCACTCTTCATCGCCTGGGAGTTGACATCGATCACCTCTTACCTGCTGATTGGCAACGACGACACGAACCCGAGAGCACGCGCGGCGGCACTGCAAGCGATCCTCATCACGGGCATGGGCGGGCTCGTGTTGCTCGCGGGGCTCAGCATCGTCGGGCAGGCCGCCGGGACTTATCGCCTGTCCGAGATCATCGAGAACGCACCGACAACGGGCTCGAGCACGGCGCTCAACGCCGGCCTGATCTGCGTGTTGATCGGCGCGTTCACCAAGTCTGCGCAAGCACCCTTCAGCAGCTGGCTGCCGGGCGCAATGGTCGCGCCGACCCCGGTCAGCGCCTACCTCCATTCCGCCACCATGGTGAAGGCTGGCGTCTACCTCGTTGCCCGCATGGCGCCGATGTTCGCGACCCAAGGGAACTGGCGGGTCGTTCTTCTCACGGTTGGCTCGGCGACGATGTTGATCGGCGGCCTCCGTGCCCTCCGTCAGCACGATCTCAAGCTGCTGCTTGCCTATGGCACCGTTAGTCAGCTCGGTTTCATGATGCTGCTGTTCGGCACTGGAGACGACCACATCGCACAGGCTGGCGTGGTGCTCCTGTTGGCCCACGGTGCGTTCAAGGCAGCGCTGTTCATGGTCGTTGGCATCGTCGACCACGAAGTCGGTAGCCGCGACATCCGTCGCCTCACGGGCTTCGGTAAGGGCTGGCGGTTGACGCTCGTCGCCGGAGTCGTCGGCGCGGCCTCGATGGCAGGGCTTCCGCCGTTGTTCGGATTCATCTCAAAGGAGAAGGCGCTCGACGGCTACGTCGAGCATGGTGACTTCGTTGGCTCCACGGTGGTCCTCACCGTCATCGTCGTTGCATCAATCCTGACCTTCGCCTATTCGGCCCGGTTCGTCCTCGGCCTGTTCGGTGTGTTCGCCGACCCCGATTTCGAAGCCAGTTGCGCCGACGACGTCGACTCTCAAACGGCCCACGCACCGTCGTTGCTGTTCGTGGGCCCGGCGCTCTTTCTCACTGTCTTCACCATTGCAGCTGGCCTCGCGCCGGTCATCGTCGACCGGTTGGTCGAGATGGCAACCATCGCCTTGCACCCCGAAGCCGAACCGCAGCACGTCCACCTTTGGTCGGGTTTCAACACGGCGTTCATGCTGTCCCTGGTGGTCATCGGTACGGGTACCGCGCTCACTGTGTTCCGGTCGCGCGTCGCAGCAGGGCAGAGCGTCACGTCGAAAGCAATGAGGCTCGTTCCGAGCAGCGAGCAGTCGTTCAACTTCCTGCTGCGTGGCGTCGGCGTCGTCGCGCGTCGAGTGACCGGGGTAGTTCAGAATGGGTCGCTGCCGATCTACGTGGCGATCATCATGATGGTCGCGACCGGTGTCCCGCTGATCGCCTTCGCGCAGGAATGGACCGGGTTTGGTGATGTGATCGAAACGCCGGTGCACGTGGTGCTCGTCGCCATGATCATCGCTGCGGCGCTCGGTGCATCCATCGTCCGTCGGCGTATTGCAGCAGCGCTGATGCTCGGTGCGGTGGGTTACGCGATGGCCGGTCTCTATGTCGTGCAGGGCGCCCCTGACCTCGCGCTCACGCAGTTTGCGATCGAGACGCTCAGCACCGTGTTGTTCGTGCTCGTGTTGCGCTATCTCCCATCGACCTGGACGCATCGGGCGCCGGCCATTGCCGCACCGATGCGGATCGGTGTGTCGGTGTTCGTCGGTGTGTCGGTCTTCGTGTTCGCCCTGGTTGCCAGCGGTGCTCGCAGCGACGTGTCCGGTCCGCAGCAGTCCGAGATGATGGTCGAGAACGCGCTTACCAAGGGCAAGGGTTCGAATGTCGTCAACGTCATTCTCGTCGACTTCCGCGGCTGGGACACGATGGGTGAGATCACGGTCTTACTCGTCGCCGCAGCCGGTGCGGTGAGCTTGGCTCGCGGCGGTCGCCGTCGTGACGAACTCGGTCCGACGTTCGAAGAGATCTTCGATGACGCGCCCGACGAAGCGGTCGGCGACTCTGATAGCCCAGCATCTTCACTGGTCAACGGGTCTGCGCGTCGTCACGAGGAGGGCCACGCATGACCGCTCCTGTCGGCGCTCCACCACGCTCGATGATCCTCGACCAGTCGATCAAGGTCCTGTACCACTCGATCCTCGTGCTCGCTCTCTACTTTGAGTTCGCCGGCCACAACCTGCCCGGCGGTGGGTTCGTCGGGGGCCTGATAGCAGGCGCCGCTGTGTCGCTGCGGTATGTGTCAGGTGGCGCCGAGGCGGTACGGACCACGTTCCGCGCGCCGTCGCATGTCATCTTGGGTTTTGGTCTCTTCCTGTCATCGGTCACGGCGCTCGTTCCCGTACTGCTCGGCGGTGCCATCCTCGAGCACGCCTCATACGAAATGAAACTCCCGATCTTTGGCAATGTCAAAGTCGTCAGCGCATTGCCGTTCGACGCCGGTGTCTTCTTGGTGGTGGTCGGTCTCGTCCTGATGGCCTTTGCGGCATTCGGCGATGATCGCGTCCCGCCGGAAACCGATGACGAGGCAGCGCAATGAGTGTCTTGCTTGCCTTCGCTGCTGCCATGTTGTTCGGCACGGGCACGTGGCTGCTGCTGC
>CAWUXP010000321.1:0-3358 GCA_963926495.1 Candidatus Ilumatobacter herschelensis | reverse complement strand
CCGAACGCTGCCAAATCGACCACCTCAACGAATACGCCAACGGAACCGGCCAAACCTCACTCACCAACGCCGGCCTCGAATGCTCCAACCACAACCGATACAAACACCGCTCAAAACTCACCCGAACCCGCATCACCACCGACCACATCGAAACAACACGCGCCAACGGCACCCCCATGCGACCCACCGGACAACGCAACCAAACCAACATCATCCGCGCCCGACTCCACAACCGACCAACCATCACACCCGAAGCCCAACAAGCCCTCCAAACAGCAATGATCAAACAATCAACCTGGAACGTCGTGCACCTCCAAGTAGTCGACGGCGAGCTTCGACTCGCAAGCTGAAGCGGCGAGCTCCGGCTCGCGAGCTGACGCGGCGAGCCGTCGAGCCGAAGGGCGTTCACTCTGTGTGACGCGGAAATCGGGACCCGACCTGAGATGATGGTCGGGTGAGCAGGTCCAAAACGACGTCGATTCGTCGGCCCAAGATTGAGGCGCCTGCGTCCAAAGCCGGTTCCTCGCGCCTCGGCGACATCACCCGGTCGATCCCGATCGAGAAGCGCGTCTCACGACGACCCAAGTTCGCACTGTTCGCTGGCCTCGCGGTCCTGATCGTCGTTGGCACCATGGCCGCTGCCGTGTTTGTCCTGCCAATCGGCACGTGGCGCGACCAGGACGTTGATCTCGTGCAACGCCAGGCGCAGCTTGACGAACTGCAACGAGTCAATGGCCAGCTCGCTGCCGAAGTTAATCGGTTGAAGACCGACGATGGCATCAGGGAGGCCGCTCGTGAAGAAATCGGGTTCGTGCTGATCGGCGAAGAGCGAACATCGGTGCTCCCGACGCCTCCGCTGCCGACCGAACTCCCTGACGGCTGGCCGTACAACGTGGTCAGTCAGATCTTTGCTGCCCGTTCAGCTGGGCCTGCGCCCGCCGCCACCGACTAGGTTGGATGTCACAGGGAGCCTCACGACCGGGGTTCCCATCGATCCACGACAGGGGTTCACGTGGCTGGTGGCAGCATTCTTGGTAACCGCGTTCAGCGCAAAGAAGATCCAAAGTTCCTGACAACGGGCGGTATTTACGCCGACGACGTCAGCGATCCTCGCCTCGTTGGTGCAGCTCAGGCTGTCTATGCCCGGTCCGCTGTCGCCCACGGCACGATCCTGTCGATCGACATCGAGGGCGCGCTTGCGATGCCCGGCGTGCTCGCCGTGCACACCGCCGAGTCGCTCGGCCTCGAGCCGATTCCGTCGCCGTTCAACCCCGCGGCCGCGCGCACGTTGCTCGCCAGCGACAAGGTCCGTCACGTTGGCGAGCCGATCGCCGTGATCGTCGCTGAAACGCTGCAGCAGGCAACCGACGCCGCTGAGATGGTCTTCGCCGACATCGACTTCCTCCCGACGCTCATCGACCTCGAAGGTGCGCTCGCTTCCGAGACGCTCATTTACGAAGCGGCTGGCAGTAACGCCGTGTTCGACACGACTGCTCTTGGCTTTCCCGAGAACAGCGACGCCGATGAGTTTTTCAAGGACTGCGAAGTTGTCATCACCGGCCGCTTCATGAACCAGCGCGTTGCGCCGTGCCCGCTCGAAGTCCGCGCATCAGCTGCCGTGTGGCACGAAGGTCGCCTGACCCAGTGGGTCTCCTCGCAACACGCGCAAGGTGCCAAGGCGGCATTCGTCGCTGCCAACGGTTGCGACGACGCCGACCTCCGGATCATCACCCCCGACGTGGGCGGTGGCTTCGGCGCCAAGATCGACTCCTACCCCGAGGAGATGCTGCTCGGCAGGCTTGCCAAAGAACTCAACCGCCCGGTTCGCTGGCGTGAGACTCGCAGCGAGTCGATGATGATGCTCGGCCACGGCCGCGCCCAGCTCCAGTACGTCACCATGGGCGGCACCAAGGCGGGCGACGTCACGCACTACCAGCTGCATGGCATCCAAGACTGTGGTGCCTTTGTAGGCATGGGCACGATCCTCGCCCCGTTCTTCACCCGTCCAATGGCAGCTGCTGTCTACGACATCCCGAACATCGAGGTGCGCACCACATCGGTCGTCACCAACACCACACCGATCACCGCCTACCGCGGTGCTGGTCGCCCCGAAGCCACAGCGGCAATCGAGCGGGCAATGGACCTCTTCGCTGGCGAAATCGGCATGGACCCCGTTGATGTCCGGCGCATGAACCTGATCCCGAAGTTCATGGAGCCGTACACCACGTCTATTGGACAGATCTACGACGTCGGCGACTTCGAAGGTGCGCTCGACAAGGCAATCGAGGCCGCTGGGTACAGCGACCTTCGCGCCGAGCAGGCCGCCCGCCGCGAGTCCGGCGCCGAGAAGCAACTCGGCATCGGCGTGTGCATCTACGTCGAAATCACCGGCGGCGTCGATCCTAAGCAGGAAGACGCCAAGATCGAGATCAACGACGATGGCACCGCGACCGTCTACACGGGCACCACGCCACAGGGCCAGGGGCACGACACCGTATGGTCGATGCTCGCTAGCGAGCAGACCGGCATCCCGATCGAAGACATGACGCTGGTCTTCGGTGACACCGATCGTGTCCCGGTCGGCGGCGGCACGATGGGCTCCCGCTCCCTCCAGCAGGGTGGCGCCGCAGTCAGCCAGGCCGGCGCGGAGATTGCTGAGAAGGCCAAGAAGATCGCGGCCCAAATGCTCGAGGCCGACGAAGCTGACGTGGTGCTCGACACCGAGACCGGCAAGTTCCACGTCGCCGGCACGCCCGCTGTGTCCAAGACCTGGTCCGAAATCGCCATCGCTGCCAAACAGCAGGGCGACGAGATGACCCTCACCACCACGTTCGTTGCCGACATGCCGACGTTCCCGTTCGGCGCTCACATCGCCGTGGTTGAAGTCGACATCGGCACCGGCCAGGTCAAGCACCTGCGTCAGATCGCCTGTGACGACGCTGGCCGCGTGGTCAACCCACTGCTGCTCGACGGGCAGATTCACGGCGGCATCGCGCAGGGCACCGCTCAGGCGCTGCTCGAAGAAGTGCGTTACGACGAGGATGGCAACCCGATCACCTCGAACCTCGCCGACTACGGGATGATCTCGGCTGCCGAACTGCCAAGCTTCGAGGTCATTCACATGGAGACCCCGACGTTCGTCAACCCGCTCGGCGTCAAGGGCATCGGCGAATCCGGCACGATTGGTTCCACGCCAGCCGTGCAGTCGGCCGTCATCGATGCCGTCAGCTACCTCGGGGTCAAGCACATCGACATGCCCGCCACCGCCGAGCGCGTCTGGCAGGCCATCCAAGCCGCACAGTGAGACGACGCGGTCACACTGTGCCAGGCACACTGTGACCGCCCGCAACGAACACCT
>CAWUXP010000320.1:0-11828 GCA_963926495.1 Candidatus Ilumatobacter herschelensis | reverse complement strand
AAACCCGGCGGTCACGGAGATCCGCGGCATCAAGGTGTGGCGCTCACTCGAAGAGATCGATCGGCCCGTCGACATGGTCGATGTCTTCCGGCCCAAAGAGGAGCTTTACGGAATCGCGGAACAGGCCATTGCGATCGGGGCGAAGGTCCTGTGGGGTCAGATCGACGTGTACGACGACCGTGCTGCGGCATTGGCCGAAGCGGCGGGGTTGCAAGTCGTCATGGACCGCTGCCCGAAGATCGAACTCTTCCGTCCATTCTGGAAGCCGCGCCTGGATCTTGACCTCAATCTCCCTGGATAGCGCAGCATCAACTCGCGACACAAAGCTGGGCATGTCGATTCGCCATCGGGCGCAGCGAACGTCAATCGGCGCACGGGAGGCCGTCGGCGAAGAGGCCGTAGCTGGTGAAGGCCCACGTGCCGAGATTGTCGGCATCGGCTTGCGACACGAAGCTGGGCGTGTCGATGAGTCCGTCGAGGACGTCGGCTGGATCAGCGCCGGATACAGCGACAACTTCATCGAGCGTCGCCGCGGCACGCACTTCGTCGGTGTCAGTCAGTGCGCTGACCACTGCAACTGGACAGGCAGGTCCGTTGTACGTGAGTGCAGGTGTGCCTTGCAGCTGGAAGATACGAACGGACTCGTCGCCGCTGGCTACCCGGCTCGGACCGAGCTGGCGGGCAAGGACATCGTCGCTGACGCGGAACTCGATGTCGCGTTCTTACAGCCACATCATCATCGTGGCGCTGAATGGCTCGAACGCGACGAGGTTCGACACGTCGAACAGCACGGGTGCGCGGCCACCGACATCCTGCGCAAACTGATCGAGCCCCGGCCGAACCTCACGCATCACCGGCATCCGCTCGTATGCAGCCACGGGGCCCGACCGTTGTGCATGGAACGGCAGGTTCGCCACAACAGCGGCGAGCACGAGGCCGGCAGTGAGCGGCGTGGCCCACGACCACGACATCTCCGGTTTCCTTGCCTGGATGTTCGCCACGACCATCCACGCGATGACGCCATGAACGACAGCCAACATGGGCCAGATCCACCGGACATGGTGTGGTGAGAGCCCGACCTGCCCGATCGTCAGGATGCTCAACGACACGAGCATGCCCACGACGGCCACCAGCATCAGGGTTCCCGCGGCAGCTTGGCGATGGAGCCCTGCACGGCGACTGAGCACCGTGAGGCCGGCGATCGCGCTCAACAGCGCAATGACCATCAGCGCAGCCAGGGCAGGCGACGGCAGCCCAGGGATCAGCAGTTCGCCGTTCGCGAGGGGCGTGACGGGCACGGTGTTCGCGTAGCCGCTGCGTCCCCACCACGGAGGCAGGACTCCAACGGCTGAGACGATTCGAACAGCATCGGAAGGGCCAAGGCTGAGCTCGCCGCCGCCAGAGTTGCTGATCAACCGCGCCAGGTTGCCCTTGCCCTCGACGAAGAGTTGCTCGATGATCGGCTGCGCCCACAGGACAGCAATGACGCCGACACCCGCCAACGTCGTGCGGGAACGAAGGCCCTCCTTGAGCGCGGCGAGTGGATCGGCACCGGCATCAACATCGTTGGTGCGGTTGTGGAGTACCCAGGCAGCGGCGGTGCCGACAATCAGGAAGAAGAATATGTACGCGTAGCTGACGTGCGTCTGCACTAAGAGGGTGCCGACGCCCAACGCCCACGGGACCAGCGCGCCATCACCCACCGTCAGGCCGAGCATGATCAGGAGAAACAGCACGAACGGCAGGATCAGAGCGTTGGCCTGCCAGATGTCGATCAACAACTCGCTGCCCATCGACCAGGTGAGCGCAGCCATGACGATGAGCATCACACGCTCGAAGCACCACCCGCCCACTCGTCGGGCAACGACCGAGATGCCGACAACGCAGGCAATATTGATCGTTGCCACGCCGAAGGCTGCAGCTGGGCCCGGCGAAAACAGATGAGCCCACGGAGCAATCAGCCAGTCGTACACCGAGCCGGGGTTGTTGACGTTCTCACCAAAACTCAGCGAGGCAGAGGTCCATGACCCGAGCAGTGGGTGGTGTTCGGTCCACACGTCACGAGTTCGAATGAACAGCAGTGCGTTGTCGCCGATTGGGAACCAGTCGGTCCGGAGCGATCGAATGACCGCAGTGATGATTGGCAGAATGACCGCCGCCACCAGGCCGGTGCGAACCAGTTGGTCGAGCCGGGGCTGCGGGCCAGACGCCTCAGACACGACGCGGACCGGTGGGCCGAGCGAAGCTTGAGAACAGCACAACGAAAGCGGTGAAGCTGGCCACGAAGACCATCGCTTTCGCGCCGAGCAGTGCGAGTCGCACGTTGCCGTCGATGCCATCGAGCCATCCGAGGGCGCCGCAGAGCAGGCCAATGAGCAGCGCGACGCCACTGAGTACCGAAATGATCATCATCCGAACAGCAATGCGCTCGGCCATCGGAAGGAGCATCCGGACACCGTGCGCCATCAGTGAATAGGTGTTCATGCGCGACTCGCCGGCGTAGCGGCTGCCTCGGGCGCACGGCACCAACGTCGTGGCTCGCTTCAGTTCGAGCAAGGTCGACGAGTAGCAGAGGTCGAAGCTGGGGTGATGAATCGTGGCCCTCAGCGAGTCGGCGCGCTGCGCTGCAAAGTTCCCCGACTTGACCGTGGTACCCGTCAGGATGCGAAATGCCGTGCGGAAAAACAGGTACATGACCCGAAAGCGCAGGCCTTCAGAGCGAGTTGTTCGCTCGGCGAGCGCCAAGGCAACGGGGCCGTCGTCGAGCGCGCCGAGCAGCCGGGGAACGTCGGCTGGCTGATCCTCGCCATCGGAGTCCATGGTGACAACCACGTCATCGGGAGCGAGCCGTGGGGCGAGCTCACGCAGGCCGAACACAATGGCCCGCTGATGGCCGAGGTTGAATGCCGGCGTCAGAACCTCGACGTTTTCGAATTCGCTCAGTCGGGCGACGTCGGTGTCGGTGCCAGCAGAATCGTCAATGACGAGATGTCGAATCGATTCAGAGCGCTCCGCACAGGCCTCGGCGACATCGGCCCGCAACCGAATAAATGATTCGGTGTCATGCAGCATCGGGCTGACCACCCAGCAGATCGTCATCATCGAACCTCAGGCCGATGTGCCACAGCGACTGCCGACGTACCGCCCGGCCACAGCCGGCGCAGCCGTGCGGTCGTCGAGCTGATCAGGTAACCAACACGGTTCAGCCACGGGCGCAACTCAGGGAAGTCGGCACTCTCGCGTTTCGCTCGACGGAGCTTGCGAATGGGGAGCAGCGGCAGCATTTCAGGGAAGAGGTAGCCGACCTCGTCGATGACGAAGCCTGCAGTTGCCAGCTCGGTGCCCAGCGACTTCTTCGAGTAGCGGCGATAGTGCCCAAGTTCGGTGTCCCAAGAAGAGAACGCCCATTGCAGCGCCGGCACTGTGACAACGAGGCTGCCACCCGGTTCCATCCGGTCGAAAACTTCACGCAAGAAGCATTCTGGGTATTCGATGTGTTCGATGACGTCGAGCATGGTGACGACAGCCCCACGGATCGGCGCACCAGGGGAGTGGCGGGCCTCGGCCCCAAATTGTTCGGCAAGGGCCGCATCTAGGGTGGGAGACAGTTCTTGGAATCGATAGTCGATGCGCGGATGTTGTTCACGGAGCCAGTCGCCGAGCATCCCGGAGCCAGCTCCGATGTCGACCACGGTGTCGACGCCCGTACGGGCCGACACACGCGCAACCAGATCGAAGCGGACCCAGTGCCAGAACGTGTGCCTTGATGAGTCGCCGATGGCGAGTTGTTGCCGCTCGAGCGGCGTGGGTTCGGCTGCATCTGCGAACTCAGCAGCGTCGTTCTCGGGCCCAGCAGTCACGGGTCAGAAGTGTAGATGCGCCATGCCGAGCACCGGTGCCCAGTGGAGGTACTCTTGCAGCCGTGAAAGTTGGCGTGCTGGTGGTGGCCTACGAGGCGCAGGACACGCTGCGATGGGTACTCGATCGCATTCCGACCGAATTGCGGTCGCAGCTCGCGGAAGTCCTCGTGATGGACGACCACTCGTCTGATCGCACCACAGAGGTAGCGCACGAGTACGCCGCGGGTGGTACCGACATTGCGCTGACGATCGTCCGGCACGACGCGAACCTCGGCTACGGCGGCAACCAAAAGGCCGGTTACCGATATGCGATTGACCACGGCTGGGATGTCGTCGTGCTGCTGCATGGTGATGGGCAGTACGCCCCAGAGAAGCTGGCGGACCTCATCGAACCGATCGTGTCGGGCGACGCTGATGCGGTGTTCGGCTCACGCATGCTCGATCGCGGCGGCGCCCGCCGCGGCGGGATGCCGCTCTACAAGTTTGTTGGCAATCGGATCCTGACGACCGCACAGAACGCGCTGACCGGCGCCGGGCTCAGCGAGTGGCATTCTGGCTATCGGGCCTATCGCGTGAGCGCGCTTGCCGATCTGGCGTTCGTCGGGAACAGCAACGATTTTGACTTCGATACCGAGATCATTTTGCAGCTCCTCGGAGCCGGCAAGAAAATTGTCGAAGTCCCAATTCCGACGTACTACGGCGACGAGATCTCGCGCGTCAACGGTCTGGCATACGCCGCCAAGATCATGGTCGACACCACTCGTCATCGTCTCGGTAGCGCCGGCTTCGGACGCGGCGACCTAGCGCAGGTCGCCGAGGAATACCAGTTCAAGCCGTCGCCGGGAAGCTCCCACGGCAAGGTGCTCGATCTGATTGCTGACCTTCCGACACGGGGTCAGCCGTTACGCATCCTCGATGTCGGATGCGGCCCTGGCCACGTGGCTGCGGTACTCCGCCAGCAAGGGCATCACGTCACCGGCGTCGACATCGCCGAATCTGACGGGGTCCGTGAGCGCACCGATGTGTTCCACGTTGCCAACCTCGAGAACGGCCTGCCCGCAGCTGTCGGCTCTGACTTCGACGTCGTCATTGCAGCCGATGTCATCGAACACGTCGCTCGACCCGAATCGCTCGTCGCCGAGTTGGCGGGCGCGATGCGACCAGGCGGAACAATCATCGCGAGCGTGCCGAACTTCGGGCACTGGTACCCACGAAGCCGCACGGCTGCAGGCCTCTTCGACTACGACCAGCGCGGCATTCTCGACCGGACCCACCTCCGCTTCTTTACTCGCCGGAGCTTCCGTCGGTTGCTCGACAACGCCGGGCTGACCACACAGGCTGAACGCCATGCGGGTCTGCCACTCGATGTTCTCGGTATCGGCGGCCCCATCGGCTCCGCTCTGGCCGGTGTCGATCGGCTCGCGACCCGCATCTGGCCGACGATGTTTGCGTACCAGTTTGTGGTGTCGCTGGTCGCCGCACCGCACGTGCGCGACGCTCCAGCCCAGTGACCACGGCGGCTGTTGAACACGAGCCGGACATCGCTGCGGCCGATCGTCGTGCCCGTCGGCAGACCTGGACGGTCACCTGCATCGCTGTTGCCATCTTTTGGCTCATCGCTACGACGGGCCGGCCCTGGGACCTCTTCACTCGCGCCGGGTTCAGCTCCGACTTCTACGACGAGCAAGCACGTGTCTTTCTGCGCGGTCGGATCGCCGTCGACCCGGCTGTCCCCGGCCCCGAGGGCTTCCTGATCGACGGCGCGACCTACCTCTACTACGGGCCGTTCCTCGCCATTGTCCGCATGCCGCTGATCCTGTTCGGCGATCTTTTCGTCGGTCGTCTTGTTCGGATCTCGATGGTCATTGCCTTAATCGTGCTGGCGCGCTGGGCCGATCGGCTGGCAGTCGTGGCGCGGCGGTCGGTCGTTCCAGCGTCGGATGCAACCTGGCCTCGCGTTGCCTTCGTCGCAGCAGTTCTGGCGTCGCCGGCGCTCTTTGCATCTGGCTGGATCAGCGTCTACAACGAGACTGAACTGTGGGCGCTTGCCCTGGCCGTCGTGACCGTGACGCTCACAGTTGAATGGGCTGCCGACGGGTTCGCCAACCGCCGAACCCTGCTGCTCGCAGGTGGCGCAGCGCTCGCCACCACGTTGACTCGTGCACCGATCGGTTTCGGTGTGTCGTTCGCCCTCGGCATGTGTGGGCTGGTGCTCGTCTGGCGGGCACGTCGTAACACTTCCGCTCGACCGGTGGCCCTGCTTGCTGTCGGCGCCGGTGTGTTGCCGCTGATTGCCCACATGCTGGTGAACCTCGCCAAATTCGGGACGCTGATGTCGGTGCCCGGCGACCGCCAATTGTTGTCGTTGACCAGCGCGGCGCGTGCCGAGTTCTTCGAGCGAACGGGCGGAAGCTTCTTCTCGTTGCGCTTCCTGCCGACGACGGTTGCGCAATATCTGCGACCCGACACCATCCGCTTCGAACGGCTTGTCCCCGGCATCAGGTACGGACCATTGGCTCCCGACTATGCCAACTTTCCGGTTGAGTCAACGACGCCCGCATCGTCAATCACTGTCAGTGCACTGTTGCTTGTTTTCCTTGCGGCGATCGGCCTGGTCTGGCTCGTCAGACGTCGAGCCTTGACATGGCTCATCGTGTTTGTCGCAACGTCGCTTGGGGCCCTACCGACGTTTCTCATCGGGTTTGTCGCCAACCGCTATCTCATCGACATGCTGCCGCCACTCATCGTTGCTGCTGCAATCGGAGTCTGGCTGCTCGCCGACCTCGAACGCCGACAGGTCGTTCAGGGCGGTGTCGCTGTACTCGCAGTGTGGGGCCTTTGGGTCAATTCATCGCTGGCGATCTGGAACATCAGCTATAAGACTGTTGGCTTCACCGAGGCGCGATATTCGCTCGACGACACCATTTTCGGCGGTGGCCACGACAGCCTAGTCGTCATCGACGAAGTGACCCCGGTGCCCCGCGACGGCATCGTCGGCGTCACCAGCGACTGCAGCGGCGTGTGGATTGCCGAACAGGGCCGATGGGTCGCGATCGACAGGCCAGACGGCGTGCGCCAGGCAACCGGTGCCCTCAACGGCGACCGCGTGCTCGCAGCTGGCGTCAACTGGCAGCTTTCGGTCGCCGATTTCGACTCACCGACACCACGTGCGGTCTTCACGTCTGGCGATGTGGTCGTGCTCGATCAACCTCTCGAAACTGGCGATGGCCGGTACACGATCACGGTCGACGCCATCGAGAACTTCTTCTTCGCCCAGATCGGCAACGACGAATTCTTCTTGCCCGGCGATGTTGTCAGCGGCGACGTGGATATTCGGCTCGACATGTCGTCGCCGATGCCGCAATCGGCGCTCTGCCAGTCACTGAGCGATTAACGTCCGCTTAGCCCGCAATGGTTGCTCGATCGCCAGGTGCAGCACGGCAGCCGCAACAGATGAGGCAACGACCTTGGCGGCGAGCAGCGGCCAACCATCAAACCCGATCCGAGCGCTCGTCATGATGAGGATGATCGGCCAGTGGACGACGTACCACGAGTAGCTCATCTGCCCGACCGCCACGAACGGCGCCTGAGCCAAGAGCCGTGTGAGCGGGCCGGGAAGTAGCAAGGATGCTACGAGCACGGCGCTGACCACCGACACGGCTGCGTAACCGCCTCGAAGAAGCCACGGCGGGTCATAGTCAGTCGTCGAGGCGAGCGCGAGCAGCGCAACGAATCCCACGATGCCGGCTGGAACGAGCCATGCAGCGGAGCGTCGAAGTGCATCGGGACGTACGTGAAGCACCAGTGCGAGGCCGCAGCCAGCCAGTAGTTCGGTGCCACGAGCATCGGTCCCGAACTCCAGCCGGTACTGCGGGCCCGACAGCATCAGTTGGACGAGCAGGGATCCGATCCAGCCAGCAGCGACCATGATCGACAGCGTTCTGACCGGTCGTTTTGTGCGCACAGCGACGAGCACAGCGACGGTCAGAAGTACGTAAAACTGCTCTTCGACAGCCAGCGACCAGAACGGACCGAGCGGGCCCACGATGGTTCGGAGCAATTGACTCTCGCCCGAAACAATCACATGCCAGTTCGTGTAGCCGAAGGCTCCGGCGGCGGCATCGACCCAGCGAAAGCCGGTCCAGAACAGGGGCGCGAGCACGACGGCGACGACCACGACGGTCAGTGACGCCGGCGCCAATCGCCTGATGCGTCGTGCCCAGAATCGGCGGACATCGAGGCCACCTGAGTCGGCGATCTCTCGAAGCAACACGGTCGTGACGAGGTACCCCGAGAGTGTAAAGAAGACCGAGACACCGATGAAACCGCCCGGTGCCAACCTTGCCAGGCCCGATGTGGCACCTGCGTGAAAGAGCACAACGCAGATGACTGCGACCGCCCGAAGGCCGTCGAGCGCGGGGTGGTACCGATGGTCACTCATTGGCAGGCGCCAGCTCTGGTGTGGCCTTCGAAGTGACCGGCTTGGCCAAACGTCGGTCGGCCAGCGCCGAGCACATGAGGAGCGTGACGCCGAGCAGCGTCCAACCGTGGAGCCATTCGAACCGAATGGGCCAACCAGCGTTGGGGAAGGGACGTTCAACGGCCACGACGAAGACAACGCTCAACGACACCCCTGTCACGATCAACCAGCCAGCCAGGGCCAAGACTCGGACACGACCCACGACAACAGCGACGAGCGCGATGACGGCAGCGGGAATTGCCCACGCCCATCCGGCCACGAGTGCCGCCGTGATCGTGGCGATGGCCCCGACGATGCCGATCGAGCGTCGAGCATTAAGCTTCCACGTTGCAAGCTTCGGTTCGGCCGCGGTGTGGGCCACATCGCTTGACCGTCGACGGTCGAGCACGACAATCGCGATCGCTCCGAGAGCTGCGAACAACGAGGCGAAGAGTGCGACTGTGAGGGTGCGCTGTGGTGTCCAGCGGATCTCGACGGTCGTCGCGGTATTGGTGGGGGCGATCCACCACCCGTTTGCATTGCCGTCGACGAGTTCGGGCCCGGGCAGCGTGCCCTCGAGAGTGCTCGCGGTCCAACCGTCGTTGAAGCCCTCGCCGAGCACGACCCAACAACCTGTCGGGCATGGCGGGACGTCGACGATGCGGTCGTGGCGGCCACTTTCGACCAGCACCGTTTGGGTCGGATCGATTGCTGAAGTGGCGGTGCTTGCGGGTTCGGCTGGCTGCAGGACAACACGGTCGATATCGATGCCAGAGGTGTGGCCTGCCGCTGTTGAGAGTCGATGCGTTCCTTGATCAAGCTCAAGCTCGCCCTCGCAGACATCGACCGTGATGGAGTCACCGGAAAGCGCTGCGTCGAGGCCAAACGCAACCGAAACTCCCAGTGGCTGGCCGTCCAGTTCGAGAAGATCCGTGCGGCACTCCGCATTCGCGGCAAAGACCGACGATCGATCGATCGCGCTCCCAACGAAGTCGATCGAACTGATCGCAGCGGGTAGCACGACTGGTTCACCGAACCGGCGGTCGATGGTTTGCTTGGCGTCGATCTCGAGAATCGTCGCGCTTGCCTGCGCCACGTCGACCTGGCGAGGCAACTCGATGGTGACGTCCGGCCCAGCGACAGCGACATCCAAGGTGCCCTCGGAATCGGTGATCCGAAGCTTGGTGACGGGGGAGAAATCGCCGACCAATTGGGTGATCCGAAAGCTGCTCGACGAACCGTCACCAAGATTGGTCAGCGACTGACCGACCACATTGTCGAACGGGGTGATCCAGGCACTTGCCGGATCATTGTCGACAGCAGCGTGGCCTCTCGCCGACGGCGTGCCTGCAAGGTGGGCAGAAGCCTGTCCCCGTTCGTCAAACAGTGCAGCAAGGAGTTGGTCCGAGGCGCTCGGGGCAACGCGCAGCGTGACCGAGATGTTCGATGTCATGTCGCTAGCCACGTCGAACTGACGATTGAGAGTCGGCTCCGGATCGCTCCGGAACCGATCTTGCGCGTCGGCGCGAAGGCGCGAGAAGACATACGAAGCCCGGTTGGCGGAAGTTGCGCTGGTCGCGTCGGTCGGCACTCGGATTACTTCCACTGTGGGAGCGAGGCCCAGCTCAATCTCGGTAAACCCGACAGCACCAATGGCGGCAGCAACGGGCGGCTGAGGGGCGCTTGTGCCGGTAATCACAATGTCGACCGTCGAGTTGGCAGCACCATCGACATCGATGCGCTGCCCGTCGCCTGCGAGCGAACGTTCGTCGAGCGCGACGCGGATCGGGTCGCCGAGACCATCGATGCGGATGTCGGTGATCACCCGCGTTCCAGGCGCCGAATCTGGCTGACGAAGCGTGATGTGGTCGAAGTCGGAAGACACATCGAGCCGGATGAATTCGCCGAGAGCGGACGAACGGTCGGCAACCACCCAGCTCGTCGTGGGGTCGCCGTCGATCGCCATCACCGGTCGATGCTCAGGGAGATAGGCGAACGGCTCGCCATAGGCGCTCGCAGCGGCACGGACCGGGCCGTCTTGGATCGCAACGGTCTGGGCAGCTGCCTCGCCCGTGGCGAAGACAGGGAGCCGTTGGTCAGCAGGCTCGAAGCGCAGCACGTCGACTTCAGGGCCGCCCGACTCGGTGGCGCCGTGCACGTCTTGGGAGCTGCGCCAATGATGTGCACGGTCACGGTTGGAGTCGGTGACAATCAGGGACGCGCCCTTACCGAGTGTTCCGGTACCCAATGCTTCGGCGATCTCGGCCGAGTCGAGCGATGCGCTGTACCGAATCAGTTCGGCGCCATCGATCAGGCCGGCGCCAGCCGCATCGATCAGGCCATCGCCGCTGCCCGACACCACCACAATCTCATCTTTGACTCGGACGGTCGGGACTGATTCGCTGACAGGCAGCAACTGGACCGGCGCAATGGCCGTGCCGATTCGAGAGTCGCCGAGCAACTGCTCGTCGATGTACGGAACTTGAGGCAACATCACTGTCGGTTCGCCGAACGACGTCGGTTCGCCGAGCCCGTCGACACCACCATGTGCAAGGAGGTCGGCAACCAACTCGGGCCGAGCCAGGCGGAATCGATCGAATTGCACATCATTCGTCAGCCAGATCATGTCGACGCCGAGCAACCGGGCGATCGGCGCGACAGCGGCGGGGTCGAGTGTTCCGTCTTGCACGCGGTCGTCGAGTGCAAAGACGAGGTCCATTGCCGCTGGGCTGCCGAGCGGGAGAAGATCACGCGTCAGAAGCGGGCGTTCAGTGAGTGCCGGGAGTGGCTGATCGACCGTGTAGCCCCACTGGTACGCACCGAACTCAGTGCCAGGAATCTGAAGTACGCGATAGCCGTCGGGGAGTGCGTTGAGCGCGGCCGAAGCATCGAGCCACGCAGCGGGTGGCTGCTCGTCGCGTTCGAGTGCTGGATCGACGAAACCACCGTTGCGGAGAGCCGGCAGGTTGACGACGGCGAGCAGGCCAATGACCGAGGCGATCGCCACCGATGCGCGCACCCCGCCGAACCCGATCGGCCCACGCCGGAACTACATCGTTCGAGCGGCGGCCACAAGCGACGCTGCACCTAATGCCATGCCGAGCATCAGGACAGGAACAGCGCGAGTGCTGCTGCGCAACGCTAAGGCCAAGCCGCTTTCGCGGTCGCCGAGCAACACCGACATCAGCGGAGACGTGTCGTCGATCGGGTGGACACCAACCGCCAATACAAGGCCAGCGCCAACGAGGAGCGCAGCAAACCGCCGATGCTCCCACTCGCTGATCACAATACCCAGCAGGCACAGCAGCACGAGGCCGAAGCCAGCAATGACGACAGGGATGGAGATCAGATGGTCGAGTGAAGCGTTCGTGGCTGCGGCAAAAGAGTCGCGCACGTAGAACAGCCAATAGCCGAGCCCGCGCAGTACCTCGGTCGACGTAGAGGTGAACGACACCGATTCGAGTGATTCGGAATAGGCCAGCACGTCGCCGCCGCGGCGACCCTGGATG
>CAWUXP010000319.1:0-3190 GCA_963926495.1 Candidatus Ilumatobacter herschelensis | reverse complement strand
TCTCGCGGCTCATCGTCGGCACACCCGAGAAGTTGGTCACGCCCTCGCGCTCGATCAATTCGAGCGCCCGGGCAGCATCCCACTTATAGGTGAGCACGATCTTCGAACCGGAGATCGTTGCCGGATGCAGCAGGCAGTTGTTTGCGGTGACGTGAAACAGCGGCGTCGGCGCCATGAACACGTTCTGCTTTTCAGGATCGGCCGCCGCAGGGGGTTTGCTGCCAGCAGCAACAGCCGCCTTCACGCCAGCAAGCCCGGCGACACCGGTCATGAAGGCAAGGTTGAGCAGATTGTGGACGGACCCGCGATGGGTGAGCTGCGCGCCCTTCGGAGCACCCGTCGTCCCCGAGGTGTAGAAGATGCATGCATCGTCGTCCGGATCAATATCCGCCTCGGGCAGGGTCGCTGGCGCGGCCGACGGGTCGACAACGTCTTCCCATCGCGTTGCGCCCTTCGGCAGATCAACGTTGCCGTCAGCCGGCGTCCGCACGGCGATCACGTGCAGTGGATGCGTTGCGCGGAGCTCGTCGAGCACCGGTGCGACTCGCTCAATCCGCTCGCTGTCGGCAATCAACACCTTGGGATTCGAATCGGCCAGGCCGTACTTCATCTCGTCAGATGTCCACCAGGCATTCATGCCGACGCATGCTGCGCCGAGGGAAATGATCGCCCAGTAGCTGAAGACCCACTCGGGATAGTTGCGCATCGCCACGGCCACACGATCGCCGCTCCCGACACCGTGTTGTTCGCGGAGGTGGTGAGCCAGCGACTTGATGATCGCGTCAGACTCGGCGTAGGTGTATCGCTCATCTTCGAACACGATGTAGTCCCGGTCGGCGTAGCCGCCGGCGAGTTCCCACACGAACCGCATTGACGGTGGCGCCGACTCGAAAACCCGCATCGGGATCCCCCGGACCTCGATCTCCTTCATCGCGAACTGCGCACCCGGTGCTGTTAGTTCTTCCCACGCTTCTTGAAACTCCACGAGCATGCGCTGATCATCGCAGCCACCCGGACGCCGCCACGAATCCGCGTGAGCGATTCCAGCAAACGACCCCGTAATCGCTCACGCCAAATGGCAGGCCGCGGCTCCGTCCCCCGAGCGTAAGCGAGTCAGACCGCAGGTCTGAGACTTGTGTGGACCGACGCAGGAGGCAGCGGCTCCGTCCCCGGAGCGTGAGCGAGTCAGGCCGCAGGTCTGAGACTTGTGTAAACCGACGCAGGAGGTCAGCGGCGCAGCCGCAGAGGAGCGACGAAGGAGCTACTCACACACAACTACTCACAAACAACTACTCGCACACAACGTAGGCCGCAGCAACCAGGTCGCTGTGGGTGAGGCTCAGGTGCCAGGTGGTCACGCCTGCAGCGGCGGACAGTTCGGCAGCTCGGCCGGCGAACGCCAGGCTCGGCACACCCGATTCGGCTCGCTCGACCCACACCTCGTGGAATCCGAAGGCCCCGAGGCCAAGCCCCAACGCCTTCATGACGGCTTCGCGTGCAGCGAACCGCGCGGCCAGAGATGGAATCGGGTCAACCTGTGGTTCGACGTAGGCCAATTCGATCGGCGTGAAGAGCCGCGTCCGCATCGATGGGGTCCGATGCAGTGAAGTACGAAACCGTTCGATGTCAACGACGTCGATCCCGATACCGATCATTGCGTCAGGAGCGCCAGTAGTTGGCGGCGTCGGAGATCGGGCCCACGAGCAGTTCCTGCACCGACAAGCTGCCAAGCAGCGAGTCATCGAAGCTGCCTTCAGTTTCGCTGACCCAGTCGACGAGCCGGTCGTAGCGGCGGTCGTAGCCCTGCAGTACACCGCGCATGTCTTCGGCAGGGAGCAGTTCATGGAACGCCACATGCAGCAGTGTGATTCCGACAGCTTCGCCGGACTTCACTTCGGGAATGAAGATGACAGTCCGGCCGTCGCTGCGCCCCTGGGCGACCAGGACTTCGCGCTCAGAAGCAACCCGATGCTTCGTGCCGCGCAACTCGGCATTTCCGACAACACGGCTCTCCAAATTCAACGAGATGCCGCCTCGGTCGATCACCGAGATCGAGTCACCGTCGACGGCGTATCGCGTGAACCCGCGAACTTCAGCGACCGCCGGGTTGAGGTCAGCGAGAGTCTTGAGTGTCCGATAGCTGAGAACGTCACGACCTGCTCCAGCGTTGAGGACAGCTTGGACGAGCGGACGACCGATGATGCCTTCGTCGCTGCGCGAAATACCGACGGTGACAGTCTTGGCCTGGTGCTTGATGGTGTCGACGGGCCGCGTCGATTCGTCGATGGCCCTGCTGAGGGCAGCCACAAGATCGTCGATGAGTGCTACCGGCGTGCCGACCTTGCCGGTCCGTCGCTGATACTCCTCGACTGGACGGTCGGCGAGTACATCATCGAAGGTCCGGGACAGCTGCACTGCTGTCGAAGCTTCAAGATGACCGTCGTACAGACCTGAACGCAGCCCGTCGTGAAACGCTGCAGCGGGCTTCGGCATAGCGGCGGCGACGAGTTCGAGTAATTCGTCGCCGGACAGAGCCCGACCGACGAGATGCTCGACGACCTCACGGGCCTCTCGCAAGGGGAGCGCTGAGGCATCGATGGCGAGCGCCGCTTCGTACCCGAACAGGTGCCCGACCATTGCCGACAAGATGAAGCCAAGCGCCGGGTCGACCGGCGGCACGTTGATCGTGGCATCGGCGTGGTACCGCGTTTCTCCGTCGTTGGCCACGACGATCGGCGTCGCCTTGTGCGCCTTAAAAATTGCAACTTCTTTGGCAACGTCGTCGGCAGTCGAACCAACTAGGCCAGCTGCGCACACGAGGATCAACGGCTCCGAGGAGAGGTCAATGTGCTTCTTGTCCTCAGTGGAGTCACATGCCATCGACTTGTAGCAAAGTTCGCTGAGCTTGATTCGGACCTCTTCGGCCGCGACCTTGTTCGGGCCATTGCCGACGACTGCCCAGTACCGCTTCGGCGGAGCAAGCCGGGCCGCATCAGCGATCACCGGTCGGCGTGTCAGTACTTCGCGCATCGCATCGGGCAGTTCGCGAAGCGCTGTGAGTAGCTGGTGGCGGCGTTTCGGCTCGCCCAGCGACGCGGCTTCGGCGATTGCACATGACAGCACGGCGCCAGCCGCGACCTGCGCGTAGAAGGCCTTGGTCGACGCCACCGACATCTCGACGTCGCGTCCG
>CAWUXP010000318.1:0-8038 GCA_963926495.1 Candidatus Ilumatobacter herschelensis | reverse complement strand
AAGTCGAACCCGAGGATCGTGTCGATGCCTGACGCGTTGCCGTGATTCGAAGCCGGTGCGGCATCGGTTGTGATGATGACGTCGCTTACGACCGGGCCGGCCTTTTGTGAGAGGCCGGTTTGGTCGAGGCCGCGCACGGTGCGGTCGGCGAGCATCGCTGCCGTTCCAACAATTTGGCTGACGGTGATCACGCCTGTGCCACCGATGCCGGTCAGGCGGACCGTGAACGCATCGGCGTTGACGATCGGAGCAGCTGGGTCGGCAATGTCGGTCGGCGGCGATGGAAGCGGCCGTGGTTCGTCGGTGGACCCGACCAGTTCGACCGTAGCGAATGACGGACAGTCGCCCTTCATGCATGAGAAGTCGAAGTTGCAGCTGCCCTGATGGATGCGTGTCTTGCGTCCAAACGGGGTGTCGACCGGTTGCACTGACAGACAGTTGCTGACGTCGCCACAGTCGCCGCAGCCCTCGCAGACGCGCTCGTTGATAACAACTCGGAAATTCGGTGTAGCGACGGTGCCCCGCGAACGGCCGCGGCGCTGTTCAGCAGCACATGCCTGATCGTGGATGATGACGGTGACGCCTTTGACCTTGGCGAGTTCCTGCTGGGCCTCGGTGAGGCGGCTGCGATCCCAGAGGTCGACACCTGCGGGGAAGTCCGCACGGGCATGCCGACCGGGATCATCGCTCGTCACGATGATCCGCTTGACGCCTTCGATCCGCAGGAGGTGGGCGACGTCGGGCACCGACATTTGCCCCTGTGGGTCTTGTCCGCCCGTCATCGCCACCGTGCCGTTGTACAGCAGCTTGTAGGTGATGTCGACGTTGGCTGCCACCGCTGCGCGCACGGCCAGGGAACCGGAGTGGAAGAAGGTGCCGTCACCAATGTTCTGGATCAGGTGGCTGCGTTCGATGAAGGGTGAGATGCCGATCCACTGAGCGCCTTCGCCGCCCATTTGGGTCAGACCGACAATGTCACCAACGCGTTCTGGCTCCATGAAGGCGACCATCGAGTGGCACCCGATACCACCGCCGACGAGGGTGCCCGGCTCGGCGCGAGTGCTCGCATTGTGCGGGCAACCGGAGCAGTAGAACGGAGTGCGGTTGACCGACAGTGGGATCAGCTCGCGCTGGGGCGGCACGATCTCTTCGAGCGGCCGCATGCGATGACCGATTCGAGCACTCAGCCGTTCGTGGAGTGGAACCAGCAGCTTATCGACGTCGAGCGTACCGAAGCCGTTGACGAGGACGTTGCCGTGTTCGTCGTGGCGGCCGACGATGCGTGGCCCGACCTTGCCGGTGATGTGCGCGCCGTCGTAAAGTGCGCTCTTGATCAATCCCTCGAGGGTGGGGTTCTTCTCTTCGATGACGATCACCTCGTCGAGGCCGTCGGCGAAGTCACGAACCTGGCCGGGGTCGAGCGGGACCGGCATCAGGAGCTGAAAGAGCCGGATGCCGGCAGCACGAAGATCGGCGTCGCTGCGGAAACCGAGAATAGACAGCGCTTCGCGCATCTCGTGGAAGGTGTGCCCACATGCTGCGATCCCGAGCCAATCATCGCCGCTTCGGACGCTCACACGATTGAGGTGGTTATCGACGCCGTACTGGCGGGCCATCGGCGTGCGCAGTTGCTGGAACTCGATTTCCATGTCCAGGGTGTAGGGCGTCAGCAAGCGGCCGTTCGGGTGCGGGATGAACGGGTGACCATCAACCTTTATCACCGGCAAGTCGGGTTGCACGCGGTCGAGGTCAACGTCGATGGTGCCGGTGCCGTCGGCGACTGCCGTGACCAACTTGAAAGCTGTCCAGAGTCCACACGCTCGCGACAGCGCAACAGCGTGACGGCTGAGATCGAGGGCCTCTTGCACGTCGCCGGGGAACAGCAGTGGCATGTGCAGGTCGACAGCCGTTGCATCGCTCGATGACGGGACAGTTGACGACTTGGCGGCCGGGTCGTCACCGACGACCGCAATCACCCCTCCGTGCTGCGAGGTGCCAGCGAACACGGCATGACGAATTGCATCGCTGCTTCGGTCGAACCCAGGGCCCTTGCCGTACCAGATGCCGACGACGCCGTCGTACTTCGCATCGTCGAGCGTCATCGCGAGCTGGCTGCCCATCACCGCAGTGGCGGCCAGTTCTTCGTTGACGCCGGGCTGAATAACAATGGGCAGGTCGGGGACCGTGGCCGAGGCGCGCTGCAGCTCTTCGGTGTAGGTGCCGACCGGGGAGCCCTGGTATCCCGATGCGAACGCAGCGGTGGTGAGGCCGAGCCGGCGGTCGATACGAAGTTGATCTACGGCGATGCGTGCAACTGCCTGCACCCCCGACAAGAACACCGTTCCCGACTCAGACCGAAACTTGTCGGCCAGCGCGTAGTCGGTCAGCCGATTGCCTGTTGGTTCGGTCTTGGCCATTTCTATTCTCCTCGATCGCTGCGTTGACCACCGTTGTATCGCGTCTCGAAGCGATGGTAGAGAACGGGCGTCGCTCGACCGGGTATTGGGAGTCCCCGGCGCGCTGTTGACACGCCGTGCCGAAGACGGTCGCTGGCTGTCTTCGGTTGGTCTGCGTGGCGCCGGGCGGCTGTACTGGTTAGACGAGGTAGTGCTTGACCGCGAGCCGTTCGGCCGAGTCATCACCAGGGACGCCGAGCTGGGCGACCACCTTGAGGCTCGGCCATTCGGCTGGCGTGAGCTGTTGGTACTCGAAGGTGAGTTCGCCAGCTGCGGGGTGAGAAAAGCGTCGGAGGCGAGTCTCGAAGCCGGACACGTCGTGTTCTGGCCACCACGCCGCAAACTCGTTGCTCTCTTCGGTCAGGATGCCGACGAGTTCGGTCATTGCCGGGTCGTGACGCACTGATGACGTCGCGGAACGGAACTCGGCGAGCGCCTGGCGGGCGTGGATGTCCCAGTCGACGATGAGGTCTCGTGTTGCAGCGTCGGCAAAGAGCACCCAGAGCAGGTTGCGGCGCGGCGGCTCGAGCTCGACAATGCGTGGGTACAAACGAGCCTGGGCGGTGTTCCACGCAACGAACTCCCAGTGTGGGCCAAGGACGTATGCCGGCGATGGCATCAACGAGTCGAGGAGGCGGACGAGTGCACTTGGAGCCTCAGTCGGTGCAGCGACGGATGCTGTGCCCGGGTCGGTCAGCGCAATGAGATGTTCCTGACCAGCGTCGTCGAGGCGAAGCGCTCGGCCGATTGCGAGGAGTACGTGGTCGGATGCGTTGATTCGCCGACCCTGTTCGAGCCACGTGTACCAGGTGACCGACACGCCAGCGAGCAGCGCGACCTCTTCGCGACGAAGCCCGGGGGTACGTCGACCGCGGCGGGGCGGGAGGCCGACCTGCTCGGGCCGCGTCGACTCTCGTCGTGCCCGCAGGAACTCGGCGAGCTCCTTGCGATGGTCTGTCGATCCCCCCATGTCGCAGAGTCAATCACGGATGCGGATTCCCCCTCCACGTTTGCGTCGAAGAACACGTTGGCATCCACGCGGCAACTTCGACGCAAATGGCATGCTCAGCCGGGGAAGGCGCGGCAGGGCTGGCCGCGGAGGCTGCCGCATTTCGGGTACGCGGCGGGCGCGTTGACGCCCGGGACGACGGGAAGGACTACTTTGCTGGCAATGGCTCCGCCGAGGCCGATGATCACCTGCTCGCCACCGCTGATCGTGTCGAAGATCCACACCGGCCTGTTGTTGCCTGGTGCGTCGACCGAAATGCGGATCTGTGAGCCGGAGCGAAACACGTGGGCGAAGGGGAAGATCTCCACCCGGACCGCAGCAAACTCGCCGTCGGGAAGCTGCTCTGCGTCGCCTGCCCGATGGGTGTGGACGGGTTGCAGCACACTCGACTCGTCCTCATCGAGTACACGGTGACTTGCTCGCAGCCAGCCCGACTGGACGTACATTTCTTGGCCGTCGGGCCGCACTTCGCTGATCGTCACCTCGAGGTCGGTGTCGCCGAGGTTCGACTGCACCCACAGGTCAGCCGATCCGGAACCAGCCATCGTGACGGTCTCCTCGAGCGGCTCGGTGATGAACGTGGAAGCGGTGCCCGGTGCGTTCTGCTGCCAGTCCCACTGCACATCGAGCTTCCAGATGTCACTGCTGTTTCCGGCCGACTCCTCAGCGAGGAAGGTCGCCGGTGTGCCATCGGGCAGCGCAAGGTATTCGGTCTGGCTCGCCGTGTCAGCAGCAGCGCTGTCGAGGCTGCCGTCAACGCCGAAGAACCACTCGGTCGGCTCAAGCGTGGGGATCGGCCACGACTCAAACTCTTCGATGAACCGGGGGAGCGGTGTGCGTGCAGCAGTGCCGTCGGCTGCTCCCTCTTCGAAGAGAACGCGGACACTCGGCTCGGCCTCGAACGCCGCCAGTGCATCTTCGTAGGCCATGCCGGTGAAGCGGTCGTCGGGCAGGGCGAGTTCACCGGTGCCGAAGAGGCCGCTGGCGAGGATCGGCGCGATTACCCGCGCTGTGTCAAGGGTGGGGGTGCGCTTGGCGACGTAGAGGTCAAGGAACTCCACCCAGCGCGGGAAGTTTGCCGGCCCAATCGACTCTGTGTGTAGGCCGTTCATCAGCGACACGTAGAACTTGTCGGTGCCGGTGAAACGGTCGAGCATTGTGGGGAAGCGGCCGCCGGTTTGCTCGTCCTGCCATGCGCCCGCAATGAAGGTTGGCACCGTGATTTTGTCGACGAACAGGCGTGGCGAAAGATCACCGGTGTTGTCGCGCGAGTCAACGAACGGGGAGTCGAAGATCTCCTCGACTAGGTCGGGGTTCTGCAACCGCAACGACTGGTTCGCTGCGCACACGTCGTCGCCAGCGGTGATCGCATCCTTCGCCCAGCCCTGGCCGCCTGCTTCGATAATCTCGCCGGTCGGGGTGATGGCTGGCTTGCCATTGTCGACGCGGTCTTGTGTCCACTCAACGGCGAAGCCGGTGTTCAAGATGCCGCCGGGGTACAGCGTCGAGTTGTAGCTGTCGTCGATCACCGAGAACGGGGTGATCGCCGCGAGGCTCGGTGGCTGGGTTTGTGCAACAAAGAGTTGGCTGATGCCGGGGTAGCTGACGCCAACCATGCCGACGCGGTTCTCAAAGACCCACGGCTGTGCGGCAACGGCTTCGACAGCGTCGTAGCCGTCGGTGCTCTGGGTGTATTCGAAGTAGCGGAACGAGCCGCCCGAGCAGCCGGTGCCGCGCATATTGACGCCGACGTAGGCGTAACCGAGTGGCGTGAAGAGGTCTTTGAAGCCGGATCCGTTCGGGTCGGCGGGCGTGTAGCCCGAGTACTCGACGACCGTCGGGTACGGCCCGTCCTCGATTGGTCCCGGCAGGACGACGTTGGCGCTCAGCGTTGTGCCGTCCCGCATCTCGATGTAGTTCAGCCCGGCTACCAAGCGTTGTTCGGCGAAGAACGCCGGGTCAGGGTGGGAATCACGGCCGAGCACGGTGAACGGCTCGGTGATACCGGCGCCGTCGACGACGAGACGCCAGTCGGTCGTGGCGTCGAGATTGCGGAACAGGAACGAGCCGTAGCCGTCAATCTCGCCCCCGTCGGGCGGCTCGTTGACGGCCCCTGCAGGCAGGCGTTCATCCGCCATGGTCGACGTGACGATGCTAACGGTCGATCCTGGCGTGGCGCCCGTGATTGTGACTTGTTCGACGCCTGGCGAGATGTCGAAGCCAGGCTCGACCACCGGCAGGCTGTCCATCAATGACGGCTCGGCGGTCTCTGCTGTCGGCTCGCTGGCTGGCGGATCTTCAACCGGCGCATCGGTCGTCGGCGCCTCCGTGACGACTGGCGCATCGGTTGTTGGTGCTGCGTCATCGCTGCCGCCGGAGCAGGCTGCGCTGATTAACGCGAGTACTGAGAGAACTGCCAGGCCGGCCCGTCGTTGCATTCCTCTACTTTGCCACTTCGCCCGCTCAACGTTTGTGTCGAGCTTCTCGCGTGGATACCAAAGAGTTCTTCGAGGCAAACGGGCTGGGCTTCAGGCGAGGCGCGTGCGGAGGAAGGTGAAGATCAGGGCTTGCATTGTGGCTTGCTGACCGGCATCGGCAGCGCCACCGTGGCCGCCCTCGATGTTCTCCCAGTAGGTGACGTCCTTGCCAGTTGCCTCAAGGAGTGCGGCCATCTTGCGGGCATGGCCGGGATGGACCCGGTCGTCTCGCGTCGAGGTAGTCAGCAGGATCGGCGGGTGGTCGACGGCGGGATCGACGAGGTGGTACGGCGAATAGCCCTGCAGGTACGCCCAGTCGCTCGGGTCGTCTGGGTCGCCGTACTCGGCCATCCACGAGGCGCCTGCCAGCAGGAGGTGGTAGCGCTGCATGTCGAGAAGCGGGACCTGGCAGACGACGGCGCCAAAAAGTTCGGGGGTACGGACGTACATGTTGCCGACGAGTAGGCCTCCGTTGCTGCCTCCCGAGATACCGAGTCGTTCGGGCGACGTGGTACCACGCTCGATGATCGCTCGGGCCACTGCCTCGAAGTCCTCGTACACACGGGGACGATTTTCTCGGAGGCCTGCACGGTGCCAGGCCGGCCCGTACTCACCACCACCGCGGATGTTGGCCAGCACGTACACGCCGCCGACACCAGATTCGCGACTGAGCCACGACCTGCCGATGACCGCCGAATAGGCAGCGGTGCGCGCGATTTCAAACCCGCCGTAACCGCTCAAGAGAGTGGGGCATGATCCGTCGGTGGCCGCGAGGGCTTCATTGGAACCAACCAGGAAGTACGGGATGCGGGTTCCGTCGGCGCTCATCGTGAAGTGCTGTTCGATCGCCAGGTCGCTCGCGTCGAAGCGGGCAGGCGCTTGGCGCAGGAGCTGTGGAGACGCGCCGTTATCGAGTGCGAGCACGAACAGTGACTCAGGGGTCACGAAGTCGGTACCGACGAGCCAGATGTCGTCGCGTTCGGCCCCGTCGACGGCGCTCACCGACAGCGTCCAGGCGTCCGGCGCACCGGAGAGTGCCTCAATTGTCCAGCTGCCGTCCGTCGATGCGGGCGGCGTTGCAACCGACAGTCCGTTGCGCACGTCGTCGAGCACGTTGAGTACGACCCGATGACGGGTGCAGGAATAGCCACCGAGCGATGCGGTTGCCGTCGGCGTGAACAGTGCAGTGAGTTCTGAGGTTCCGGCAAGAAAGCCATCGATGTCGGTAACGAGCAGCGACCCTGTCGGAAATGATTGGCGCTGATGTTCGAAGTCGGAACGAGGCGAGATGAAGATCCATCGTTCGTGGAAGCTGACCTCGGCGTCGTCGGGAACGTCAACGGACACGAACTTGCCCTCGCGCAGGATCGACGTGCGCGTTGTGAAGAAGTCCGGGGAGCGCTCGACGACGTGATGCCGGAAGCCCTCCATCGACGACACACCAACGCCGACGGCAACATCGGCCTCGTCGCCCTCGAAGACAATCTCGGCGTCTGCGATCGGAGTCCCACGGGTCCACCGCCGAACGGTTCGCGGATACCCGGACCGAGTCAGGCTGCCCGGCCCAAAGTCGCTCGTCACGTACACCGTGTCGGCATCGATCCACGTCAGGCTGCCCTTGGCCACGGGCCGCACGAAGCCGCCTTCCGACTCAGGAATGAATCGCTTCTCAGCCAGGTCGAACTCGCGTGTTACAGAAGCATCGGAGCCTCCGGGTGATAGCTCGATGAGCGCTCGCCGCCGATCGGGACGCAACGTCGATGAGCCATGAAAAACCCATGATTCGTTCTCGGCCGCGCACAGTTCGTCGAGGTCAAGGACCGTCTCCCACTCGGGCTCACCGCCGACGTAATCGGCCCACGTCGTGCGCCGCAGGAGACCGCGACGGTGTTCGGCATCGGTCCAAAAGTTGTGGACGAGGTCGCCATGGCGAGATGGGTACGCGATGCGGTCATCGGCTTCGAGTACATCGAGCGTTGACGCCCTGATCGGTTCGAATTGTGGGTCGACGAAAAGCGTCGCTTCAGCAACAGCGTTGCGCTCGGTCACCCATGCCAATGCGTCGTCGCCCTCGACATCTTCCAACCACTGATGTG
>CAWUXP010000317.1:0-2920 GCA_963926495.1 Candidatus Ilumatobacter herschelensis | reverse complement strand
CGCTCGTCGAGCACCTGGCTGACGTCGTGCGGGTGAAGATCGCGGAATGCGAAGCTGAACACGCCACCGCGCAACTGAACGTCGTCGGGACCGTAGATCGTGATGTCGTCACCGAAGCGGCCCTTGAGGGTGTCGAGCGTGTAGCGGCTGAGTTCCATCTCGTGTTGACGGATGTTTGCCATGCCGATCTCTTCGAGGTATTCGACTGCCGCAGCCAGGCCGACGGCTTCGATAATTGGCGGCGTGCCTGCCTCGAACTTCATTGGCACCGGTGCGGTGGTGAACCCGTCGAAGGTGACCGTGTCGATCATGTTGCCGCCGCCGAGGAACGGTGGCATCGCATCGAGAATCTCCATCCGGCCCCAGAGCATGCCAATGCCAGACGGGCCACACATTTTGTGGCTTGAGAACGCAACAAGATCGGCGCCCCAGCTCTGGACGTCGGTGACGTTGTGCGGGACGAACTGGCAGGCGTCGACGATCGACAGAGCTCCAGCGGCCTTGGCCCGCTCGCACAGCATTGCGATTGGCGTGATCGTGCCGAGCACGTTGCTCATTGCAGTGAAAGAGAAGACCTTCGCCCCGTCGAGCAGATTGTCGAGATTGGTCAGGTCGAGTTGGCCGTCAGCGGTGAGAGGAACCCAGCGGATCTGGATCTTGCGTTCCTGAACGAGCATTTGCCACGGAACGATGTTGGCGTGGTGTTCCATCTCGGTGAGTACGACAACGTCGCCTTCGCCAAGGTTGGCTCGGCCCCAGGACTGGGCGATGAGGTTCATTGCCTCCGTGGCGTTCTTGGTGAACACGACTTCGTCGACCGATGGTGCGTTGATCAGCCGTGCGATGGCGACTCTGCCCTTTTCGTAGGCATCGGTTGCCTCGCCAGCGAGTCGGTATGAGCTGCGGTTGATCGGTGCGTAGGTGTGTTCTTGGAAGTGCGACATCGCATCGATGACGCGTTGGGGCTTCTGGGAAGTGTTTCCAGAGTCGAGATAGACGAGCGGCTGGCCGTCAATCTCGCGCGACAGGATCGGGAAGTCCTTGCGGACGGTGGTCTGGTCGAATGCCATTAGTTCAGATTCCCACTCTCACGGTACGGAAGGCGTCGTCGCCATGTTTTTCGAGCTGCGCGGCCAGGTTCATGCCGCCGGTGGCGACGATCCGACCGTCGACCAGGATGTGGACGTAATCGGGCGTGACTTGGTCGAGGAGTCGCTGGTCGTGCGTGATCAGGATGACGCCCATGTCAGGCTCTTCGACCCGCACCTCGCGAATGCAGTGAGCCACGATGCGTAGCGTGTCGATGTCGAGGCTCGAGTCGGCCTCGTCGAAGATGGCGATTTCGGGTTGAAGGATGGCTATCTGCAACATTTCGTTGCGCTTCTTCTCGCCGGTGGAAAAGCCCTCGTCGAGATGGCGGTCCACGAACGAGGGATCCATGCCGAGGCGGATCATCCATTCCATCGTGGCGGTGCGAAGTTCGAGCACGGAAACGTCGATGCCTTTTCGAGTTGACAGTGCCTGTCGCAGGAGCTGGATCACCGAGACACCGGGGATCTGCTGCGGGTTCTGGAAGGCGAGGAAGATGCCAGCCTTGGCCCGCTCGTCGACGGGCCAGTCGGTGATGTCGTCGCCCATGAAGTGGATCGCGCCGCTGACGACTTCGTATTCGTGAGAGCCCATCAGCGTGCGGGCGAGAGTTGACTTGCCGGAGCCGCTTGGTTCCATGATGGCGTGCACTTCGCCGGCGCGAACCGTGAGGTCGAAACCCTTCAGGATCTCACCAGTCGGATGCCCCGCGAGCTGCACGTGCAGGTCGGCGACTCGAAACAGGGGGGAGTTCACATTTCGATTCTACGAGCATGGCCGAATTACTCCTACCGGCGTAGGGGTAATTCGGCCAAGCGTTCAGATAGTTGCGAAAGGGGCCTGACCCCATGCGTAATTATTTGGCGCGTTCGATGTGGCGGGCGACCAAGTTTTCGAGGGCCTCCTGGCGGCCGCTGACGGGCTGCGGATCGAAGCTGTCATCGGCCATGGCGTCGTCGTGGAGCTGCTGCAGGGTGACGGCGTCGGGGTGGGAGCCGTCGAGAATTCGCTGCTCGGCATCCCAGCGGGCATAGCGTTCGTTGCGGCGGCGATCGATCTCGCCGTCTTCGAGGATCGACGCGGCGGCAAGCAGCGATCGGGCCATGGTGTCCATGCCGCCGATGTGGCCGTGGAACAGGTCGTCGCGCGCGATCGACATGCGCCGGAGCTTCGTGTCGAACATCAGCCCGCCGGTGGTGAACCCGCCGCCACGCAAGATCTCGAGCATGCCCAAGGTCATTTGCTCGACGGACTTGGGGAAGAGATCGAGGTCCCAGCCGAGGCGGTCGTCGCCGGCGTTGGCGTCGATCGAACCGAAGATCCCCGAGTGCACAGCGGTTGCAACTTCGTGGTGGAAGTCGTGGCCCGAGAGCGTGGCGTGGTTGACCTCGATATTGACCTTGATCTCGTTCTCGAGCCCGTAACGCTGGAGAAAGCCGTAGACCGTCGCGACGTCGTAGTCGTACTGGTGCTTTGTGGGCTCCATCGGCTTCGGCTCGATCAGGAGTGTGCCCTCGAATCCAATGGCGTGCTTGTGTTCGACGACCATGTTGAGGAACCGGCCAAGCTGGTCGAGTTCACGCGACATGTCGGTGTTGAGCAGCGTCTCGTAGCCCTCGCGGCCACCCCACAGGACATAGTTGGAGCCGCCGAGCCGGTGGGTTGCATTCATGCAGTGCGCAACTTGCGCGGCTGCGTAGGCGAACAAGTCGGGGTCAGGGTTGGTTGCGGCGCCGGCCATGAAGCGGGGGTGGGAGAACGCGTTGGTCGTGCCCCACAGCAGCTTGGTGCCGGTGCGCTCCATGTGTCCGGCGGCCTCGTCGACCATCTC
>CAWUXP010000316.1:0-14898 GCA_963926495.1 Candidatus Ilumatobacter herschelensis | reverse complement strand
CTGGGCACGGGCGACGGCGCGCTTGCGACGGCCGGTGGTTTGGGTCAGGGGTACTGTTGCCATTGTTCTGTGTCCTGTTCTCAGCGGCGCTTCGCGCCAGCGATTTCGAATGTCTTGGGCGACTGCGACCCATGCGGATGGATCGGGCCTGCGTACACCTTGAGCTTCGTGAGCTGCTGGCGGCCGAGCGGGCCCTTGGGGAGCATGCCGCGAATCGACCGACGAACAGCGTCGGCGGGCTTACGTGCGTGGAAGTGAGCAAACGACTCGCTCTTAATACCGCCCGGGTAGCCCGAGTGGGTGTAGATCATCTGACGGTTGGCCTTGTCGGAGGTCATGATGACCTTGTCGGCGTTGATGATGATGACGTGGTCACCCGTGTCGATGTGCTGTGCGAAGATCGGCTTGTGCTTTCCGCGCAGGAGGCGGGCGACTTCAGTGGCCATGCGTCCGAGGACCATGTTCTCAGCGTCGACAACATGCCAGTCGCGGGTGATTTCGCTTGCTTTCGGTGTAAATGTGGCCATGGCCGTTTGCTCGTCTCGATTCGAAGTGGATCCGACTGCAGGTGCAGCATCCAAGGGCGGGCCGCGCAAGCGACCCGGTCCACGGAACCGCGCAATGATACGGCGCGCGTTCTGGTGAGCCAACGCGCGCGCGTCACACCCGCACAGGTGCGGCCAGGACGTCATCGATCCACGCCAGCACCCGATCGGCCATTGCGACCGACGAGTACTCGTCATCGACCCGTTGTCGACAGACCGCACGGTCGATTTCGCCGACTCGGCCGACCGCCGCGACGAGGGCATCGATGTCGTCGGCAGGAACCACGAAACCAGTGACACCATCGTCGACAATCTCAGCAGGACCACCACGGTCGTACGCGATCACCGGAACGCCGACCGCCATTGCCTCGATCGCCACGTTGCCGAATGCCTCGACCCACTTGGGTGTCATCACCAGCGCGGCACAGGAGCCCAACTGCGCCTGCAAGTCGTCGGTCGGTAGGAACCCTTGGTAATCGAGCTTCGCCTGCGGGTAATCCGCCTGGACCCGACGCCAGTAACCCTCGTCTTGGAGCATTCCCCAGACGAGCACACGCTGGCCGGTCCGAGCCGACAGCTCGGCGACATCCTCCAGGCCCTTCTCCGGCGAAATTCGACCGACGAAGCCAAGTGGAGCGTCGTCGGGCACGGTCAACTGAAGGTCGTACCGCTCCGCCACAATGCCGTTGCCGACGACCCGAAAAATGGTCGGGTCAGGAAATGTCGCGGCTTGCGCAGCGCTGTGGACTGCCAGACGACCCGGGCGCAGCCGCTCGACCTCTGTAATCACGTGATCCATCGCATCGCTGAGCGAGCCCATCGACACCACGTGCAGTACTGGGACGTCGAGGAACTGCGTCAGGTGGTACGGCAACCAGTCGTAGGCAAGGTTGATGACGACATCGGCCTCGTGTTGGAGACTTGCGATGTGTGACCACATCGCGGCGAGCACCGAGCCTGCCGGCAACTCTGTAGAAGCATCTCTGCCAAGTCCTTGGGCACTGATCTGTAACGCACCCTCAATGTGGTGGACGCGCTCGCCAACGTGGAGCGAGTTTGCCGGCGCCACCACTTCCACGTGGTGACCGCGCAAACCGAGGCCATAGACCAGGTTGTGCAAGGTCAGTTCAACGCCGCCACCGATTCCTGAGCCGAGCGCTCCGACCGGTGTTGAGGCGATCAGAACCCGCAAACCATCCATGTCGTGGTCAACGACTCTGCGGCCAGTCCTATTCCTCCAGTGATCAAACGCCATACGCTGGCGCTTGCAATCGAGGCACAAAAACCAGCTGGGCGCTGGCACCGCGAGTACAAATGGCGCCACATTGCCATGACGTCTGACCTTTCCAAGAGTCCTGACCTTTCCAATAAATCTGCGTATGGTCTTTCCTCAGTGAGGCGATCGAAGCCTGCGGCTCATGCCGACGATGCACCATCTAGCCCGTCGATCGATGGGCTCGGCGACCCGGTTCTGGCTGTCAACACATCCGGTGTCTTGCGGTACGCCAACGCTCAAGCTGCGGAGGTCTCGGTTGGGATTCGGTCGCGCTGATTGGCGATTCGATACTCCCCCTGATCCATCCCGATGACGTCAAACTGGTCGCTGCGTCGATGGAATCCGTCGCCGGTAAGAACTACGGCCAGCTCCTCCATATTCGCGCACTCCACGGTCGCGGCACATGGATTCACCTAGAGGTGCGCGGCGCGATGCAGCAGTCCGACGACGACGAAGACCGCATCGTGCTGGTTGCTTGCGACACGACTGATCGTTACCAGCTCGACTTCGACCAGGGTGACGTCGACATGCTCTGATCCGTCATGAACAACATGCAAGAAATGATCACGCTGGTCTCCAAAGACTGGCGTGTTCGTTCAATCAACGGTGCTGTCGCTCGCCTGCTCGGCTATGACCCGGAACTCATCCGGAACGAGTCATCCATGTCGTACCTGCACCCCGACGATCGCGAGCGCGTCATCGAACGAGTGGAAGCGATTCCCACGAACGCCTCCGACGACTTCGACGCGCGGCTGCGTACCAGTGACGGCGCCCACTACGTGTGTGAGTTCACCGTGAATAGCTTGCTTGATGATCCGGCCGTCAACGGCTACATCGTCAGTGGCCGGCTCGCTTCAGCACTCGTTCAAGCTCGCGAACGCGTCGACTTTCTCGCCATCCATGACAACCACACAGGACTCCTCAACCGAGATGGCTTCATGAACGCAACCCGAGCCATGACGGCGGGCGGCGGAGGCCTTGGCATCTTGGTGATTGATATTGTGAACTTTCGCGCGATCAACGAACTGCACGGCGAGCCGGTCGGTGATGCGGTTCTCGCTGCTGTGGCGGGACGGATCGACAAGATTCGCTGGCCCGATTTAATCACCGCACGCCTTGGCGGCAACGAGTTCGTGATGGCAGTTCGTTCCTCGAGCGACGCATCGATCCCAAATCAGGCGCCATCTCATTCGATGCAATCAACGTGCGTCGTGCGCAGGTCGAACAACTCCGCTCAGCTCTTGACAAAGGCGAGATTCAGCCGTTCTTCCAACCCATTGTCGACGTTCGGGGAACGGTCACAGCAGTTGAGGCACTCGTTCGATGGATCCATCCACTCCGCGGCGTACTTGGCGTGGGCGAGATCCTGCCGCTCGCCCGGATGGCCGGGCTCGCGGGAGCAGTCGACGACCGCGTGTTGGAAATGGCGTTGCAGTTCGCTCGTCGCTTCGACCAGACAGGCCACGGAGACGTCGAAGTTCACGTCAATGTTGATCCCAAGGTCATCGCCTCGCCGTCGTTCGGCTATTCATTCCTGAACCGCTGCGCACGCCTCAAGGCACGGCCCGCGCAGATCATCGTCGAGATCACCGAAACCGACCTGCTCGATCCCGGCGCACTTGCTTGAGTTGCCCGTCGACGGGCTCAAGATCGACCGCCGTTTCGTTGCTGGCATCGACGTCGAGCCAACAGCGACGAAGCTCGCCAGGGCGATCCTGAGCCTCAGCAAGAGTCTCGGAATTAGCTGCGTGGCCGAAGGCGCCGAGCAGCCATACCAGCGGGACCGCCTCTTCGAACTCGGGTGCACGGCCGTCCAGGGTTGGCTGTTCTCCTCCGCCGTGCCGCCCGAGAAACTGCTCACGATGCTCCCTAACATTGCGCCAACCATCTCCGACGTCGTGATCGAGCGAATCGATCCCGTCTCAACCTCAGGTCAGGCGTCCCAGCGGAGACCGACGAAGCCGACCGAATAGAAGGTTAGGCCGTGGGGCGGGGCCACCTGGCCGGCGGCATTGCGGTGGCGCTCAGCGAGAACAACGGGCATGGAGCCAGCAGCGATCCGGCCGAAACCGACATCGACGAGCGTGCCGACGATGCTGCGCACCATCTGGTGGCAGAACGACGTGGCCGTAACTTCAAAGCGCAGCAGGGGTGACGGGTTCAGGTCGTGCCACGGCTCGCGCGTCCAATGCGCGACCTGTAGCGTTCGCTTCATCGACGGCTCGTCGTACCCAGGTCCTGGCTTCGGCACACGGCAGAACGACGAGAAGTCGTGATCACCCAGAAGTTTGAGCGCCGCGTCATTCATGGCATCGACATCGAGTGGCGGCCCGAGATGCCAAGTGTGACGGGATAGCAGCGGGTTTGGGGATCGGTCGTTCCAGATGGCGTAACGATACGTACGCGACGTCGCCGAGAATCGAGCGGAGAACTCAGGGTCGACCCACTCGGGCTCACGCACCGACACTTCGGGCCGGAGCAGCGCGTTGATGCTGGCCGTCAACCGATACAGATCGGTGTCCGCTGGAATCAGACCGTTAACAACCTGACCCCAGCCGTGCACTCCGGCATCAGTGCGGCCCGAGCCAACCAGCTCGAGTGATTCAGCCGACACGCCTGTGATCCGGACGACTGCCTCGGAAAGTACACCCATAATCGTTCGGACACCATCGCTCCGGGCGAAGCCACGGAAACCAGTGCCGTCGTACGCGACGAGGAGCCGGACATTACGCAGCTCTCGCTCCGACACGTCCGACTCCATCATGCCCGTAGGCCTTCGCTCATTCGATTGTGTGTGAACTCAGACGAGTTCGATGCGGGCCATCTCGGCGTTGTCGCCGTGACGCGTACCCATCTTTAAGATGCGGGTATAACCACCCGGGCGCTCCATGTATCGAGGTGCCACGTCGTGGACCAGTTTGTAGGTCATTTCGCGGTCACCGAGGAAGGCCTGGATTTGGCGGATCCGGTGGACCTGCATCGGGCCCTCTTCCTGAGCCTTTTTGGCCTTGGTGATCAGCTTCTCCGCGATCGGCCGGAGGTGCTTGGCCTTCGCTTCGGAGGTCGTGATGGCCTCGGCAGCAAACAGTGACGCTGCGAGGTTGGCCATCATAAGACGCTGGTGTGCTGCAGAGCTACCGAAGCGACGTGAGCGGCGGGGTGTGGGCATGATTCAAATTCCGTTTCTTACGTTCCGGCTCGGGGACGATCAGCCGCGAAGCTGGAGGCCGCGCTCGTCGAGCTTGGCCTTGACTTCGTCGAGGCTCTTTTGGCCGAAGTTGGTGATGTTGAGCAGGTCGTCTTCGGTCTTGGTGAGCAGTTCGCCCACGGTGTTGACCTGTGCCCGCTTGAGGCAGTTGTTCGGACGCTCGGACAGGTCGAGGTCTTCGATCGGGAGGTCGAGGTCAGGCGACGACACCGTCGTGTCAACGATCTCGCCCAGCTCGAGGCCCTGCGGCTTGTCGCTCATCGTGGCCACCAGTTCGCTCAGAGCCTGCAGCGTGGCGCCGGCCGAAGCCAATGCTTCTGCCGGGGTGATCGAACCGTCGGTGTCGATTTCCATGACGAGGCGGTCGTAGTTGGTGGCCTGCTCGACACGAGTCGGCTCCACCGTGAAGGACACACGGCGGACCGGGCTGAAGATGGCGTCGATCGGGATGACACCGATCGTGCGGTTCTCTTCTTCGCGGTTCGATGAAATGTAGCCACGACCCTGCTCGACCGTGAGGTCGATGGCTAGGCGGCCCTTGGTGTTGAGGGTCGCAATGTGGAGGTCCTTGTTGAGGACCTCGACGTCAGACGAGCACTCAATATCGCCGGCCGTGACCGCGGCGGCGCCACGAACGTCGAGACGCACAGTGACGGATTCTTCGGACAGGCAAGTAACGACGACATCTTTCAAGTTCAAGATGATGTCGGTGATGTCTTCAGCGACACCGCCGATCGTGTCGAATTCGTGCAGAGCTTCGTCGAAGCGGACCGACACGATGGCGGCGCCTGGGATCGACGAGAGGAGGGTACGACGGAGTGAGTTGCCGAGCGTGTGGCCGAAGCCGGGCTCGAGCGGGCCGACAGCAAATCGCTGACGGTTGTTCGACTCTTCGCCGAGGGCTTCGATGGAGGGACGCTGCATGACGAGCATGGGTGCCGGGGCCTTTCAACTGCAGTATTCGAGAGATGACAAAATATCTGGAGACAACCGGCCGGGACAACCGGCCGCGAGCTGACTACTTGGAGTAGAGCTCGACGATGAGGGACTCGCGGACCGGCACGTCGATGTGCTCGCGCTCGGGGAGCGTGCGCACGGTGACCTGCTTGCCGCCTTCGCCAGCTTCGAGCCAGCCGACGAGGTTGCGATCGAGCGTGTCGCGGTTGTGCTGCACGACGATCATCTTCTCGGCTTTGGCCGACAACGAGATGACTTGGCCCCGCTTGACGCGGAAGCTGGCGATGTCAACACGCTTGCCGTCGACGAGGATCAGGCCATGATTGACGAACTGGCGCGCCTGCGGGCGGGTTGAACCCCAGCCTGCGCGGTACACGATGTTGTCGAGGCGACGCTCAAGGAGCTGCAACAGGATTTCACCAGTCGGCCCTTGAAGCTTGTTGGCCTCTTCGTACGTCTTTTTGAACTGGCGCTCGAGCACACCGTAGATGTACTTGGCTTTTTGCTTCTCCTGCATCTGCGCAAGGAACTCAGAAGAGTTGCCTCGACGACGCGTACGGCCGTGCTGGCCGGGCGGGAACGGACGCCGCTCAAGAACGGTCCGACCCTTTTCGTTTTCGAAGATGTTGACGCCCAGCCGTCGCGAAATACGCAGCTTGGGTCCGGTGTAACGAGCCATAATTCAGTCGCTTCTTTTCTTTAGCCGCGCCGACGCTTGGTCATGCGGCAGCCATTGTGCGGAACAGGGGTGACGTCCTTGATCGAGATGACCTCGATGCCAGCGTTCTGGATGGAACGGACGGCGGTGTCGCGGCCCGAACCCGGGCCCTTCACCTGGATTTCGGCGCGGCGCAGGCCGTGCTCTTGAGCGGCGCGGGCAGCCTTTTCGGCGGCGAGCTGTGCGGCGAAGGGCGTGCTCTTGCGGCTGCCCTTGAACCCGACGGCACCAGACGACGCCCAGGCAATAACATTGCCTTGCGGGTCGGTGATCGAGACGATCGTGTTGTTGAACGTCGACTTGATGTGGACGACACCAGTACTGACGTTCTTGCGGTCGCGCTTGCGAGGGCGACGAGCTGCGGTCTGCTTAGCCATTACTTGCGCACTGCCTTCTTCTTGTTTGCAACCGTGCGCTTCGGACCCTTACGGGTACGAGCGTTGGTGTGCGTGCGCTGCCCACGGACGGGCAGGCCTTTGCGGTGACGGATGCCTTGAAGACAGCCGATCTCGATTTTGCGCTTGATGTCGCCTTGGACATCACGCCGTAGGTCGCCCTCGATCTTCAGGTTCTGGTCGATGTACGAACGGATCTTGTTGACCTCGTCCTCGGTCAGACTCGACACCTTCGTGTTGGGGTCGAGTTCGAGTGCTGCGCACATGGTCTGCGACGTGGGCAGACCAATGCCAAAGATGTAGGTGAGCGAGATTTCCAACCGCTTTTCGCGGGGGATGTCGACTCCAGCAATACGTGCCATTGTTCTTCTAACCGTGCTTCCTGTTCAGCCTTGACGCTGTTTATGACGAGGGTTGGTGCAGATCACCATGATGCGGCGATGGCGACGGATCACCTTGCAGTTGTCGCACATCGGCTTGACGCTGGGTCGTACTTTCATGGTTTCTCTCTACTTGTACCTGTACGTAATACGGCCTCGGGTGAGGTCGTAAGGGGTGAGTTCCACCTGCACTTTGTCGCCAGGGAGAATACGGATGTAGTGCATCCGCATCTTTCCGGAGATGTGAGCCAATACTTCGTGGTCATTTTCTAGCTTGACCTTGAACATGGCGTTCGGAAGTGATTCGAGGATCACGCCCTCGAGCACGATCGCATCTTCCTTTGGCTTTGGCAGGGGCTTCTCCTCACCTGTATGGATCCGGGCGATTAACTTTCAGTAATTCACGACGACCGTGCGCACAGGCACGCTCGCGCGGCCTGCGGGCAGACCGGCGTGCCATGGTAGCGGCGCATTTCGCGAACCGAAGCGCGAAATCCGCGGACTTCCCTGTGACCTGTGATAACGACCGTCAGGTCGCGCACACGTTCGATGGTCGCGTGGCGATTTTGGCCTGTATCCACGCCAAAACGACCGCTGCAACGACCTGCAGGGACAGATTACGGTAGCGGGGTGAAGATAGTGCCACGCAGCAGGCCCGTCACGGCATCGATCGCTCGGCGATGCTGCTCTGGTGACAAGCCCACGGTTTCGGTCAATCCAATCAGCACCGTCCGCACGAATTCGACCATCGCTGGCTTGGCAAATGGGGAGATCTCGCCCGTGGCAATACCAACGTCGACGATGTCGACGAAGAACTGCTCACGGGCGTCGGCATAGCGAGCAAGGCGTTCGGCAACCGCAGGATGGCGGCGGGTATCGGTCCGGACGGCACCGACGAAGCCTGCCAGCGACGGATCTTCGACACCCATCTGATGCGATGCCTCAAGCACCGCGGTCAGCTTGCCAAGGAAGTTGTCGGAGCTCCCCACAGCGTCTTGGAACCGCGTATAGATCGTGCTCTGCATGTCTCGATCGACCTCGAGGTAGAGGTCGAGCTTCGATTCGACGTAGTGGTACAGGGCGCCGGTCGTGATTCCAGCCGCTGTCGCCACGTCTTTGTTGGTGACCGCGCCGTATCCGCGTTCGGCAAAGAGCCGGCGGGCGGAATCAAGAATGGCACGCTTTGTATCAGCCGAGTCAGTTGCCGGCGGACGACCACGGCGACGAGTTGTTCGCTGCAGCAGATCGCTCTCGGTCTTGCCACACTCCGTCACAACTCCAGTATGAACGAAGACACCCCGAATCCTCGGCTCGGAACCGCCCCCAACTCAACGGACGTGATCCACCAAAATTGGCGCAAGCCAACGGTCGACGACCTCGCGGGCGCTGCGCGCTGTGAGATGCGTGCCGTCGGGCCGCCAGTCGAGATCTTCGGTGACTCCGGCGGCGTCGGCCCATCCGGCCAAATCGACCACAATCACCTCGGGCCCGAATTCGGTGGCGGCCAGATCGAGCGCCGTATGGAGGGCTTCCCATCGATCAGCGGTAAACGTGACGCCGTGCGCCACGAAGCCGACGGCGCGCGGTGGCGCAATGATCGCGATGGTGGCGACACCGAGATCGAGGAGCTCGCGCACTGTCTGGCGATAGCTCGATGCGAGACGCGCGATGTACCGGGCGTCGGTCGGCTCCAGCGGGCCTTCTGATACAGCCCACTGCCGATCAGCGACGTCGACCACCGTGACCATCAGCGCAACCACGTCAGGCTGAACCCTCGCAACCATTGACGGGAGGTCGACATCGAACATTTCGATGCTGCGAGTAGCAAACGGTGTGTCATCCCAGCTCGTCACGTCCCCGGCCCGCAAGAGGCCGCAGCCCTGGCACCACAGCAGATCGGAAGTGGCGTATTCACGGTGGTCGATGGCCCATTCGGCCAACGCTTGGCCCACGTAGAATGCGGTCGAGTCGCCAACGGTCAGCAGCCGGACTGGTCGCGACAACGGCGGACCGAGCCCGACGTCGAGGACAAATGACTTGGACACCGCCGACGCCAGGTCAACAGCAGCCCCCCCAATCTCGGCCGCGTCGGCCCAGACCGTCGCTTCGATCGAAACCTGCACCGCAAAATCAGCGGCGTCGACCGGCGCGGTCGTCGACGTCACCAACTCAGGCAGCACCACTCGGGCTAGCGGCTCGAGGGGAGCAAGCAAGTCGACCGGCTGAGCAGACGCCGACGCGAGAACGGCGGCGTCGGCTTCGAGGAATCCGCGCGAGAACGGGAGAATCGCGACGGCAAGGCTTGCAACGAGCATCGCGCCAGCCGCTCCACGGATCGTGCCCCGTACCGGCCAGGATGCTGACCGGATCGGCCGTTCGATCAACACAAACGACGCCGTTGCGATCGCCAACGTCGCACTCACCGCAAGGACAAAGCGCCACGGCTCCGTCAACGACCATCCCTGCTGGCGGAGCCACACGAAGACGGGCCAGTGGAATAGGTAGACGCCGTAGCTGACCTGGCCGAGGTGGACCAGGGGCCAACTCGAGAGCACTCGGCGGACCGGGCCTGCGACCTGCAGACTCCACAGCATGACAGCTGAGACGACGGCGAGCGGGGCGAAGAACCCGGAATATGCGGGCCCGGACGCTGTCGGCAGGACGACGGCCAGAGCCACGAGCAGCCCGGCAACCGGAACGGCGAGCAGGCCCGCCCAGGCGGGTACCGCCCATCGCTGGAGCACCCCGGCCAAAGCGGCGCCGGCCAGAAGTTCGCCGGCGCGCATCGGTGTGGCCCAGTAGGTGGCGTCATCGCTCAGCACCAGCGCGGCAATCGGTGTAGCAACTGCAGCGCCAACGAACAACAGCGGGAGAACGCTCGACCATCGAGTGACCCGGAAAGCGAGCAGCGCAACTGTGAGCGGCCACAGTAGGTAGAACTGCTCTTCGATGGCAAGCGACCAGTAGTGCTCGAGCGGCGAGACCAAGACTGCCGAACCGGCGAAGACATCGGTGTAGCTGGTGTCCCCGCCGATCTTGACCCAATTATAAACATGGCTCGTTGCACCGAGCAGTTCGCTCCGTAAACCAGCCACTTGGTCGAACTGCCCCGCGAGCCGGGCAACGCTGACCAATCCAAGACACACGAGACTCGCCGGCAATAGCCGCTTCGCGCGTCGGGCAATGAACGGTCCAAGCGCGATGCCCCCTGTCCGCATCCGCTCGTCGATCAGCAGCGTGGTGATCAGGAATCCCGAAAGCGTGAAAAAGATCGAGACGCCAAAATAGCCCCCGCCGATCCAACCAAAGCCAGCGTGAAAGCACAGGACCATCGCAACCGCGACGGCCCGAAGCCCGTCGAGGGCTGGCTGATAACCGAATGCCACAGAGCGCAAAGGCCGAACCATTTCACCCATCCTCAGTGTTGTCTCTCGATGGTGCCGATACCGGCACGCACTCAGTCGGAGCATTGCGTGCAGCCTCCGGCGTGCTCCAAGCACCACGGCATCTCACCCGGAATCCGATGGCGATTCGCCGCGATCAACGCATAGGCCTGGTCGAGCAGCCAGGGTGCCGCAGGAACCTTCCACGGCAAGACGGGCCATCGAGCCTGACGGCCAACGGCGAGAGCCAGCCCGATTGCTCGGGCGCCGCCGACCTTGACGCCGCCGTCGGCGACGGTCCACGCTGCGAGGTCACCCTCGGCTTCGCTGACCCCGGTCATATTGCGTCGACCAGTTGCCTGCGATGCAACGATGTCGAGCCGATTGTGCTTGTCGAGGCGTCGCATCCAGCGAGCGCTACGTGTGCAAAAGCCTCAATATCCGTCGAAGATGACCGTGGCACGCTCGGGTCGTCGGTCAGGCAGTTGCCCGAAGTTGGTGGCAGTCACACCGTCAGTGTGCCAGCTGCGGCCTAAATGCGGTTGGCTTCGACGGCCTTCACCATGCGGGCGAAGACTGCGTCAGGGTGGCCCACGCCGTTGATGACAACGAGCCGGTTCTGATCACTGAAATGCTTCACCAACGGGAAGGTCTGCTCTTCATAGAGGTCGAGTCGACGGTTCACCGAGTCTTCGGTGTCATCGTCACGCTGCAACACATCGCCACCACACACATCACAGATCCACGGGCTCGGGTCGTTACCCGTTGCCGTGTAGTTGGTGCCGCAGTCGCGGCAGACCCGACGCGACGAAATGCGTTCGAGCACAATTTCGCGCGGGACGTTGAGGTCGAGGACCACGTCGATCGGACGACCCTGTTCGGCAGCGATTTCGTCGAGCTGGAGGGCCTGGGCCAAAGTGCGCGGGAAACCGTCAAGGATATATCCCCGAGAGCTTGCATCGGCAGCACCGAGGCGTTGGCGAACAATACCAATCATGATGTCGTCGCCAACAAGGCCACCGGCATCCATAACTTCCTTGGCCATCAGGCCGAGTTCAGTCTCTTCGCGAACAGCGGCCCGCAGCATGTCGCCGGTCGAGATGTGCGGAACGACGAAGTGGCGCGACAAGCGAACACACTGTGTTCCCTTACCGGCTCCCTGTCGGCCGAGAATGATGAGGCGAGCGCCCGGAATCATCAGGCGCCGCCTACTTCAAGAAGCCCTCATAGTTGCGCAGCGTGAGCTGGCTGTCGATCTGGCGCATCAATTCGAGCGCCACGCCGACGGCGATCAGCACGCTGGTACCAGCGAACCCAAAGGAGTTCACGTCGGCAGCGATCAGCAAGATGTACGGCAGAATCGCAATGATCGCCACGAAGACAGCGCCTGGCAGCGTAATGCGGTTGACGGCCTTGCCAAGGTACTTCTCCGTCTGCATGCCAGGCCGGATGCCTGGGATGAAGCCGCCCTGCTTACGCAGCTGATCAGCCTGACGAATCGGGTCGAAGGCAATCGAGTTGTAGAAGTAAGCGAAGGCAATAATCATCAGCGCAAGCAGTGTGATGTACACCACGTTCTGCGGGTTGACGATGTATTGGTCGACAAAACGCTGGACTGTGCCGCGCCAGCCGTCACCGCCGCTGCCGCCAAGGACGTTCGAGCCAATAACCGGCAGCAGCAAAATCGAGCTGGCGAAAATGATTGGAATAACGCCGGATTGGTTGACCTTCAGCGGGATGTACGTATTTTGTCCGCCCATCATGCGGCGACCAACGACCCGTTTTGCAAATTGCACAGGGATACGGCGTTGGCCCAACTCGACAAACACCACCGCCACAATGATCCCGAGGGTCAGGACCACCATCGCTACGAACCAAAATACCTTGTTCAACTGCAAGATGCCCCAGAAGCCACCCGGGAGCGACGCCACGACGGACGCGAAGATCAGCATTGAGATGCCGTTACCAATACCACGCTGCGAGATCATCTCGCCCATCCACATCAGCACGGCCGTACCGGCAACGAGGGTCGGGATAATCAGGTAACCACGAGGCCAGACACCGTCTGGCAGAAGTGGCACAGTTGGTGCGGCGCTGGCAGCAGAGAAGAATGCTGTGCCTCTGCCCGTACCGAAGATAAAGACAAGACCTGTTGACTGCAGCGTCGCCAAGGCAATAGTGACGTAGCGCGTGTACTGAGTGATCTTGCGTTGCCCAACAGCGCCGTCTTGCTGCAGCTCTTCGAGCTTCGGAATCACCACTCCGAGGACCTGCATGATAATTGACGATGTGATGTACGGCAGAATGCCGAGAGCAAAGATCGAGAAAGACTCGAAGGCACCACCGGAGAACAAGTTAAGGAAGCCTAGGGCGCCCTGTTCGCTCGACTGAGCACGCAACTGCTCGATGGCGATGCCGTCGACACCCGGCACCCGAATGGCGACACCGAGTCGGTAGACGATCACCATCAAAATGACGAACATGAGCTTATTGCGCAAGTCCGAGATCTTGAAGATGTTCAAAAGATTCGAAATCAAAGGAAACAGCTCCCGGTCGGGGTGACGATCAAGTCAGGCGTCGAGACGCCTGCGATTCAAACGCCCGCCGACCGTACCAGCACGAGCAAGAGCTCGGCGGGCAGGCCAGGGACGATGAAGATGAGTTAGCGGTTGGCGAACTGGTTGCCCTGCACTGGCGGACGACCGGCCTTGCCTTCTTCCTTGAAGGGAAGTGTAACGAGGGTGACCGAACCACCAGCGGCCTCAATGGCAGCGATAGCCGACGCAGACGCGCCATGCGCGTACACGTTCACTTTTGTGGAGATCTCACCGCGAGCGAGGATCTTTGCAAAGTCGCCCTTGGTGAGCAAGCCACTCTCGACGAGCGTGTCAAGGCCGATGTCGGCACCGACCTTCTCGGCCAAGTCGTTGAGGGCATGCAAGTTGATTGCCTGGTACTCGACGCGGAACGGGTTGTTGAACCCGCTGAGCTTCGGAACACGCTGCTTGAGAGGAGTTTGACCACCCTCGAAGCCGCGGGCAACGGTATTGCGGGCGCGCTGGCCCTTGGAACCACGGCCGGCAGTCTTGCCGCCCTTGCCGCCGGTACCACGCGCCTTGCGCTTGCGACTCCTGTTCGACCCGGGTGCGGGTGCGAGGTCATGAACCTTCATGTTCAGCTCTCTTCCGTGACGTTTTCAGTGACAACGATGAGGTGCGGAACTCGGGCGATCATGCCACGAATCTCCGGACGATCTGGAAGCGTGTTGGTGTTGCCGATCTTGCCGAGCCCGAGCGCCCGCAGCGTACCGCGGTGCTTGGGCTTGGTGCCGATGGCGGACTTGATCTGCTTCACATGAATCTCACTCATGATGTGGCTCCTGCTTCAGCCGGGGCTGCTGTCTTCTCTGGCGAGGATTCAGCTGCAGGCTTCTTATTGCGCTCGTTATAGGCGTTGAGCAGACCCTTGGGGATGCACTCTTCCGGGGTGAGGCCGCGGCGGGCCGCGATCTCGTCGGGACGCTGCAGAGACTTCAGGCCCTGAATCGTCGCACGAGCAACGTTGATGTGATTGGCCGAGCCGAGCGACTTCGACAACACGTCGTGAACACCCGCCTCTTCAAGAATGACGCGAGCAGCACCACCGGCGATGACGCCGGTACCTGTAGCTGCCGGCTTCATCATCACTCGCGCTCCGCCTGTCTGGCCGAGTACGGGGTGGATGATGGTGGATCCGGCCATCGGGACCTCGAAGAGGTTGCGACGAGCTTCCTCGGTGCCCTTCTGGATCGCCAATGGAACCTCCTTGGCCTTGCCATAGCCGAGGCCGACCTTGCCATTGCCGTCACCGATCACCACGAGAGCGGTGAAGGAGAAGCGACGGCCGCCTTTGACGACCTTGGCGACGCGGTTGATGGTGATGACGCGTGACTCACGCAGACCATCGGGATCCTCGCGGCGGTTATCGCCACGACCATCACGGTTGTTGTTTCCAAAAGCCATCAGAACTCCAGTCCTGCTTCACGTGCGGCGGATGC
>CAWUXP010000315.1:0-29950 GCA_963926495.1 Candidatus Ilumatobacter herschelensis | reverse complement strand
CAGGGAGTTCGGCAAGGGTCGCGCGGATCTCGTCCATCGGTCGGTTGAGGTCGATGTGAACCGGTGCTGTGTCGTGGAGATCTTCGGCGCCGACGGCTGGCAAGAACCGTGCTGGATCAGTTTCGAGCTGCTCGAGGAAGAGGCCGTCGACGGTGATTTTGCCGAGCATTTGGCGGTCGGCCGAGCATGACACCGCCATGCCGACCGGGCACGATGCGCCGTGGCGCGGGAGGCGGATGATGCGGACGTCATGGCAGAAGTACTTGCCGCCGAACTGAGCGCCGACACCGGTGTTCTGTGCCAGTTCGAGGACCGCTGCTTCAAGGTCGAGATCGCGGAACGCGTGGCCGGACGCTGAGCCGGTCGTCGGAAGGGCGTCGAGGTAGTGGGCGCTTGCGAGCTTCGCTGTCTCGACGGCGATCTCGCCAGATGTGCCGCCGATGACGATTGCAAGATGGTACGGAGGGCAGGCCGATGTACCGATCGCTTGAATTTTTTCGAAGATCCACGGCAGCAGCGTTGCCTCGTTCAACAGTGCCTTGGTCTCCTGGAAGAGGAAGCTCTTGTTGGCCGAGCCACCGCCTTTGGCCATGAACAGGAACTTGTAGGCGTTGCCATCGACGGCGCTGATCTTGATCTCGGCGGGCAGGTTTGTCCCGGTGTTCTTCTCGGTGTACATGTCGAGCGGTGCCATTTGGCTGTATCGGAGGTTCGACGTCAGGTAGGTGTCGGCGATGCCGTTGGCGATTTGCTCCTCGTCACCACCGCCGGTAAACACGAACTGGCCCTTCTTGCCCTTCACGATTGCCGTGCCGGTGTCCTGGCACATCGGTAGCACACCACCGGCGGCGATCGACGCATTCTTTAGGAGATCGAGCGCCACGAATCGATCGTTGTCGGACGCTTCGGGGTCATCGAGGATCTTGGCGAGCTGTTCGAGGTGGCTGGTGCGCAGGAAGTGCGCGATGTCGCGCATCGCTTCGGCCGTCAGACTGCGGATTGCGTCTGGTTCGACCTTGAGGAATGTTCCCTCCGGTGTGTCGAACGAAGAAACGCCCTCTGCGGAGACGAGCCGATACTCGGTTTCGTCGGGCCCCAAAGGGAACATCTCGGTGTAGTCGATCTGCGCGTCAGCCATTGCGCTCAGGGTATGCGGTCACACTGTGTCAGGCACAGTGCGACCGCATACCTACTTGATCAGGTACACGAAATCGGTCTGCTCGTCGACCTCATCGAGGGCGATCGGGGTGCCACCCTTGAAGATTGAGTTGAGGAACGAGACGGCGAAGGTGTTGGTGATTGCCTGGGCTCGCTCGATCGGCATGTCGTCGGCGTCGCAGCCTGCTTCGGTGCGTGCTTCGAGGGTGTCAACGACGATCTGTGCTGGAGCTTCGAGTGTCGGCAGGAACGCGAGGTAGGCGCAGATGTTGGTAAATGTCTCGTGCTCGGCCGCCGTGAGGTCGAGGCGGTACGAAACGTCGCTCGACGTGAGCTCCCACGGGCGGGTGACGTTCGGGTCGATCGGCGTCGTGCCGTCATCGGTGGCGCCGACGACCAGCGTCGGAATGCCGATAGAGGCGAGCCGTTCGTCGCTGAGTAGTGCTTCGCTGGCGGCCGGGGCGAGGGCGATGATCGCTCCGACGCGCTCGTCGGCCACGAACTCACCATTCTCATTGTCGAAGCCGGACGCCATGGCGTACGCGGTGAAGCCGCCGAAGGAATGGCCGGTGACGGCAATCTGGCTTGGGTTGAGATTGGCGACGAAGCCGACCGTTTCGACGTTCTCGGGGTCGAGGAACGCATCGATCACACGGGTGACGTCGTTGGGCCGGTTGAAGGCAGTGACCGCGCCGGGCGTTTCGCTGTCGGCCAGGCGGTCCACGGCGGTGTTCCCGATGTGGTCGGCTGCGGCGACGATGTAGCCGTGACTGGCAAGTGCTTCTGTGTAGTTCGAGTGGATGAAGCGGAGGCCGCCGGAACCGTGGGAATAGATCACCAGCGGGAACGGTCCATCGGTCGCGATGCTCTCGGCCGTGGCAGCGACTGCCGACGGCGATTCGTAGTACGTGCCAGGGAGCAGGGTGTACTGCTGTGGCGAGAAGTCGGCGTCAATGTCCTGGGAGAGTGGGAACCACACGTCAACGGTGAGGTCGCGGCCGCCGCCGGTCGAGTCAGGGACCATGATCGTTTGGACGCCGACCTCGTACGGGCCCAAACCGTTACCGAGTTCGATGTCGGCAGTGTTCTCTGGCCCAGTCACCGGCGGGTCGGTTTCGACGGGAGGCTCGGTAACGGGAGGCTCAGTTGCTGGTGGCTCTGTCGCTGCAGGAGATTCTGTGGCCACTGGCAGCTCGGTCTCGACGCTCGCCGGGGCTTCGGTTACCGGAGCGCTGTCGTTGACTGTGTCGGAGCCGGAACACGCAGCTGCGAAAAGCGCGACTGCAGCAAGGGTTGCTGCTCGACTGGAACGGGTGAAAGTCCGTGAGGAACGCATCGGTGAATCGTGCCACGAATAGTCCGCACTTCGGCGGTTAGGCGCCGCTTGATTTCAACAGTTGACAACGCTGCACCGAAGCGCCGGGGCGTACTTGCGTGGGCTGGGCGCGGTGAAGTATGTCGACTCCACCGGCATCTGGGCATACGCGGTCTGGGCGGGCAGGAGCTACGCCTTCGGGCCTGCTGCGGTATTGCTGTGCAGGAGTCGCCTCGTCGGTGCTGGTGGAAGCGGAGTCCTTTGCGGCAGGGTGTTGGTCGATTACGGCACAGGTTTGATCGTGATTCGTGACGTAAATTTAGGCCAACGTCTCAACGAGGAGGCTGACCGCGCTGAGTGTGCAGATCCCGAGCACTGCGGGGCGCACGACTGCCGGATCAAGGCGGTCTCGGTAACGCGACGCAACGAGCATGCCAAGGGCGGTGCTCGGCAAAACCAGCAGGGAGAGTTCGAGTTGGCGGCGGCTGACCTGGCCCGCAACTGTCAACGCTGCGAGCGACATCAGTGCGCCAACAGCAAAGAACGTGGAGATGGTCGCACGCATTGTGGGCGGGTCGGAATGTTGGTACGTGAGTGCGATTGGAGGGCCTCCAACGCCGGTTGCTGTGGCCATGAAGCCCGAAGCGAACCCGGCGACGCCGAGCACCCCGTCGCGGACGTTGAGCTTCTTTCCGCTCGCCGAGGCGCCCACGGCAACCAGTACGGAGATGGCGACAAAGATGCCCAGCGCATCGGTCGAGACGCGGGAAATGATGAACGCGCCGAGGACGACCCCGGGGACCCGCCCACCGAGCGTGAGTGCCACGCCGCGCCGATCAATATGTTTCCGTTCGGCCCACGCCACCGCGCCAGACAGCGGGATAACAGCGACGATGATGGCAATGGGAACGAAATCGGTGTCGGTGATTGCCAAAATTGGAGCGGCAATCATGCCGAGGCCGAGGCCGAGCGATGCCTGCACCGTGGCACCGACGAACACAACGATGACGGTCAATGCCAAGAGCCAATTCGAGAGGCCAGCAACAGCGAACACTTAGCGATCCTTCATGCGTTTGGGCACGGCTTTCGCCGGATCATCGGGCCACTGATGCTTCGGGTAGCGGCCGGCCATCTCTTTACGAACTTCGGTCCACGACCCCGCCCAGAATCCTGGAAGGTCGGCGGTGACTTGAATCGGGCGGTCGGCAGGCGAGAGCAGCTGAAACCGGATTGGTCGGCCGCCAGCCGTTGGATGGACGGTGGTGCCAAACAGGTCTTGGACGCGTGCCGATGCAGTTGGCTGCTCACCGCTGTAGTCGATGTGGGCTGTTCGCCCGGTCGGCAGCTCGAGCGAACGTGGTGCGAGTTCTTCGAGGTCGGCACCTTGGGGCCAGGGCAGCTGTGAGCGCAACACAGTGTTGAGGTCGAGTTGTTCGAGGTCGGCGCGGCCGCGTGCGCCGGGGAGGTATGGGCCGAGCCATTCGTCGAGTGTCGCCATCAGCGTCGCCTTTGACCAGTCGGGCCATGGCTCGCCGACATGGAGATGCAGGAACTCGACGCGCTCGCGGAGGCTCTGAGCAGCGTCGCTCCAACTGAGGACGTTCAACTCGGTGGCCTTAACTCGCGCAAGGAGCGCGGCAGTGGTCGCTTCTCCGGCGGCGGGGCGATCGGTGTGGGCTCCCAGCTGAATCGCGCCGAGCCGACGCTCGATCTTCTCGCTCAGGTCGTTGCGGTCGGTGTTCCAGGTGATGGTTCGTTGCTCGAGGATGTCGGGCCCGAAGTTTGCAATCACATCACTGACATCGACGGCAGCTGCGAGTCGGATTCGGGCCTTGTCGCGCTTGCCGTCGAGGTCGGCCGCGACCACGAACGGTTCGTCGGCGAGCGAGTCGTTGCTGGGCAGAAAGGCGGCGCTCCCGGCACGGAGTTGGTACTGCAGGCCGCGCCGGAGTGCCGCAAGACGATCGGGATACGCCAGGAGCAGCAGTGCCCCCGACCGGTCGGCGTCGAGCGCCGAACGATCGAATGGGATACGGGCACGCCGGGCGAGGTCGGCAGTGCGGTCGCGCAGCCGATGCACGGCGCCGCGGTCGGCGAGATCGTGGCCACGCGCTCCAGACAGCACCCCAACGCGCAGCGCTAGGTCAGTCGGCACCTCGTCGGGCCGGCCTCGAAAAATGTCGCGCTCGTCAACCAGGGCCGCAACAGCGCAGGCGGTTGGGCTCTGGTCGACGGCGATCATCCGGGCCAGTCGCGGGTGCACCGGAAGCCCCAGCATCTTGCGGCCCAGGGGCGTAATCGACTGGTCGTCCGGATCGAGCGCCTGGAGATCGGTTAGGAGCTCTCGAGCCTGAGCAAGTGCGCCGGCCGGTGGTGCGTCGATGAAGCGGAGGTCGTCGGGTGAGCCCCATGCTGCGAGTTCCAGTGCGAAGCCGGCGAGGTCGGCCTGCGTGATTTCAGGGGAACGATGTTTGGTTCGTGTCCCGTGCTCGATTTTGCTCCAAAGTCGATACGCCGTGCCCGGCTCGGTACGGCCCGCGCGGCCCGCGCGCTGCTCTGCCGATGCCCTACTCGTCGCCACCGTCGTGAGCCTGGTCATTCCCGAACGCGGGTCGAACCGGGGCTCGCGGGCGAGGCCGCTGTCGATCACGATGCGGACACCATCGACGGTCAATGATGTTTCGGCGATGTCGGTCGAGAGCACGACGCGCCGCCGCCCGGGTGGCGATGGGGCCAGCGCGAGATCCTGTTCGGCGAGGCTCAGCGCACCGGCCAGTGGATACACGTCGATGTTCGGCCCGAGGATCTGGTTCAGCTGCTGCTCGGTGCGGCGGATCTCACCGATCCCCGGCAAGAACACGAGAATGTCGCCTTCGCCATCACCAAGACCACGGAGGACGGCGGCAACGACGTCGGGTTCGATGCGCTGCTGGCCAGGCCGCTGTGGACGCCTACCGCGAGTCGGCGCTGAACGCGGCATCCACTGCACGTCGATCGGGAACGTTCGGCCCTCGCTGGTGATCACCGGGGCGTCGAGCAGCTTCATCAGCCCATCGGTGTCGGGCGTTGCCGACATGGCGATGATGCGCAGATCGGGCCGCAACTCGGCCGCGACATCGAGCGTCAGCGCAAGGCCGACATCGGTTGTGAGGTTGCGTTCGTGGACCTCGTCGAAGATCACGCAGCCGACGCCAGGGAGTTCGGGGTTGTTCTGAAGTCGTCGCGTGAGCACGCCCTCGGTGAGGACCTCGATGCGAGTGGTCGCCGTGATTTCCCGCTCGTCTCTCGTCTGGTAGCCGACGAGCTTTCCGATCGGGGTGCGCGTTGTCGCCGACATCCGCTGAGCCGCTGCACGTGTCGCGAGGCGACGTGGCTCGAGCATGATGATCGTTTGATCTTCGAGCCACGGTTCGTCGAGTAGCGCGAGCGGAACGACGGTGGTTTTGCCAGCGCCGGGTGGTGCAACGAGGATGGCGCGGCGCTGCTCGATAAGTGCGAGACGGAGGGCATCGAGTGCCTCCCTGACGGGAAGGTCGGGAAGATCTGCCGAATGAGGCCGGTCGGCCATCAGCAGTAGGAAGCGATCAGCCGAGCGCCGGCGAGCCGCTGAAGGGCCCTGGGTCGCTTGGGCCGGGGATATCGAGGGATGTCCACGAGGTGACGTCGGCAATCGAGTCGGCAACGACTTGCCAGTCGGCCGGGTGCCAGCCCTGGGCCTTGGCGGCAACCGAACCATCGACACGGGTGAAGACGAATGCCGGCAGCTCGGTGAGCCCCATTGCTTTCACTGCCGAACGGTCGGCGTCGCAGAACACGAGGAACTGGTCGGCGAGCGGCCCGAGAAACGCTCGAGCATCGTCAGCGCCAGCAGTGACGATGAAGTTGATCCGAGCGTGGGAGCTCCGGAATTGCTCGAGCACCCGTGTTGCGGCGCGTAGCACCCACGAGCTTTCGTTCGTGTACGGGTCGAGCACAACCGAGGCCAGGTGGAACGTTGTCAACCAGTCCATGATCGGTCGGGCCTGGCCCAGGCCGTCGGCCGTTAAGGGCGTCAGGTTCAATTCGTTCGGGAGCTGAGTCACAGTGGGGTCGGCCACGGGCGAGAGCGTAGCGAGTCAGGCGCCCACCAACCCAACATGTGACGCGGGTACGTTGTTCAGTAATGCATCCGATCGAGCACCTTCGCTACGTCGCCCGAGCCCAAGGGGCCGATCCAGCCTCATTGGTCGAGGAAACTGCACACGCTCTCGGATCGTTGCGAATGGACCCGTCAGGCATTGTTGTTGCCTGCCGTCGGATCGTTCAGCGACACCCATTCACTGGTGCTCTGTGGTGGTTGTGTGCCAACGTGTCGACATCTTCAGAACCGTTCGATGCTGTCTGGGAATTGGCCGAAGAGATCCGTGCCGACCGGACAGGTTCCGAACTGGCAGCTGCGCTGCCCGACGACGCAACGGTGGCAACCATCGGCGACCCAAGTGTGATCGGCGATGGCCTGATTCGGCGTGGTGATATCCGCGTGCTGGCGCTCGATGTCCAGCACGTCGCCACGTCGTTTGTCCGGCGATTAGAGCGCTACGACGTCGACTACGAACCTGTCGACGCTGGCGCAGCGGGTGCTGTGGCCCGCAAGGCGGACGCCGTACTGATCGAAGCATTGGCATGCGATAGCGATCGTGTGATTGCCCCAATGGGCTCCTCAACGCTTGCCGCAGCCGCTTTTGCCTGGGGGACACCGGTGTGGCTGGTTGCCGGTACCGGTCGCCGTCTGCCGAGCGAGATGATCGACGCAATGGTCGCCAAAATCGACGAGCTGACCACTGTCGACAATAGCGCATCGACCGATCCGCTCGGCGTGCGTTCTGCTGCCACGATGGATGCGTGGGATCTCGATGTGGAAGTCATTCCGACGTCGATGATCTCCGATGTCGTTGGTCCTCACGGACACGTGCCGATGGGCCCACCGGCGATCAAGCCCGAATGCCCCATGGCCTGGGAACTCCTCAAACGCAGCCCCATGTGATTCGTTTTCCGTCAGCGTGATGGTATGACTTGGATATCAGCCAATTTCATCACACAGATGCTGCCGGAGCGTCTGGATGACCATGTCGGGGGAACGCATGACGTCGGCGTATGCGTATTCGAAGACCCTCCGACCGAGGTCGTGTAGTTCGTTGTGACGCCGCGCATCGCGCCGCCGTTCCGTTGGGCTCGAGTGGCCGTGCTGCCGGGAGACTTCAACGACGACACCTGCTGGGCAAAGAGAAAGTCGACCCGTGCGACAAATCGCTTGTCCTTGCGGTGAATCGCCTGCGTGAGTGGGCGATCGATTCCTGCTTGGCAGCAGATTGCCACCGGAGCCGGAACCAGGCCATCAGCGTGATGGTTTTGGTCGGCGCGCACTCCATTTTTGTCACGCAGACGGCATGAACTGCGTCAGATTTTGCGATGGCGCGGGGCGATTCCGGTGACGTCTTCGATGATCTCTGCGGCCTCGGCCTGGCGATCTTCGGTGACGAAAATACGGCCCATCGGTTCACGGCTGTATGTGCCGAGATGGATGTTGAAATCCTCGTTCCAGACCGCCGGAATCCCTTCGGAAATCAACATGTCGGTGAGCATCTGGGCCTGCCACGAGGGTACCCAACCCGCCTCGGCACTCTTGTCCGGGTTCGGCGGCTTGGGCAGATGTTTCCCAAAGGCCCAGTTCCACGCGCTTCGAAACGTCGGCATGTGTGCAGACTAGGGGCACCTCATGAGCGACCCCTCACCAACCATCCCACCGGCCATTCCACCGATCCTGCTGCATCTGCCCTCTCAATCGAACGGCACTGCCCCGGACGAGAGCGCGCTCCTCGACGGTTTCACCAACTGGACGATGGAGCAGGGCATTGAAATGTACCCCGCGCAGGAAGAAGCGGCCTTCGAACTGATCGCCGGAAGCAACGTCATTCTCAACACGCCGACCGGGTCGGGTAAGTCGCTGGTGGCTGTCGCTGCGCACTTTGTTGGCCTCGGTCGCAACCAACGCAGCGTGTACACCGCACCGATCAAGGCGCTGGTCAGCGAGAAGTTTTTCGAGTTGTGCAAGCAGTTCGGATCGGAACGAGTCGGGATGATCACCGGCGACGGCTCGATCAACCCCGATGCGCCGATCATCTGCTGCACTGCCGAGATCCTCGCGAACTGGGCGTTACGCGACGGTCATCGAACCGACGTCGACATCGTGATTGCCGACGAGTTTCACTTCTACGCCGACCCGCAACGCGGCTGGGCATGGCAGTTGCCGATTCTCGAACTTCCGCACTGTCAGTTTCTGCTGATGTCGGCGACACTTGGCAACACCCGCTTCTTCGAGGATGAACTGACCAAGCGGACCGGTCGTGAGACCGCCCTGGTCAAGTCGTCACAGCGACCCGTACCACTCGACTTCGAGTACCGGACGACGTTGCTCCACACCTCGATTGAGTCGCTCCTCAAGTCGGGTCGAGCGCCGATTTATCTCGTCCACTTCACGCAGCGCGACGCGACCGAAGCAGCGCAGAGCTATGTCAGCCTCGACCCGCTGACGAAGGACGAGAAGCAGCGGGTCAAAGAACTGATTGGTGGGTTCCGCTTCGATTCGCCGTTCGGTAAAGGCCTCCGACGGTTCCTCGTCGCAGGTATCGGCGTGCATCACGCCGGACTGCTGCCGAAGTATCGACTGCTCGTCGAACGGCTCGCGCAAGCTGGCCTGCTCAAGATCATCTGTGGCACCGACACGTTGGGCGTTGGCGTCAACGTCCCGATCCGCTCGGTGCTGTTCACGAAGCTCTGCAAGTACGACGGGAGCACCACGCGCATTTTGCGCAACCGTGAGTTCGCGCAGATCGCAGGGCGTGCCGGCCGTCGAGGGTTTGACGACGAAGGCACCGTCTGGGCGCAGGCGCCGGAGCATGTCGTGATGAACCAGGCGAAGCTCCAAAAAGCTGCTGAGGACGCCAAGAAGAAGAAAAAAATGGTCAAGAAGAAGGCACCCGACCGGGGCTATGCGCACTGGGACGAGGGCACCTTCCAGAAGATGGTCGGTGGCGAACCTGAACCGCTCACCTCGAGCTTCCAGGTCAACCATCAGATGATCATGAGCTTGCTCGACCGTCGTGGTGATGGCTGTGCAGCAGTTCGAAAGCTGATGGTCGACAACCACGAACCGCGTCAGCGTCAGCGCCAGCACATCAAGCAGTCGATCTCGATTTACCGCTCGCTCGTCGATGCGGGCCTGCTCGAATTTCCTGACGAGCCTGACGAACTCGGTCGTCGCGTCCGTGTGGATTTCGACCTGCAAGACGAGTTTGCGCTGCATCAGCCACTGTCGCTGTGGGCGCTCGATGCGATCGAGCATCTCGATCGTCAATTCGAAGTCGAAGAACGGTCGTATGAGCAACGCCACGAACGGCGCGAGCGGCAGCGAGATGCCGCTGTCGAAGACGGAGCTGCGGCAAGCAACAACCCGTTCGCTGCGCTGTCTGGCCTCGTGCTCGATGAAACCCCCGAAGTGTTGAGCCCCGAGCCGGATGAGGCAGCAGACGACGCATCACTCGACGCATCACTCGACAACAGCGACAACAGCGACAACGGCGATGAGGCGATGAGCCCCGAACCGGCTGAGCCGGCTGACGACTCATCGGTGCGCGTCGTCGAGGCCGAAACGAAGGGCGATATGCAGCGTGCGCTCGCCGTGATGACGATCATCGAGGCAGTGCAGGAGAGCCCTGGGGTCGTGATTAACGCACAGCTGCGCAAAGCAAAAGACGAAGTGATGGCCGAGATGAAATCGTCTGGAGTCGAGTACGAGGAACGAATGGAACGGCTCGCCAAAGTCGAACCGCCGCGGCCGATGAAGGATTGGATGTACACCGACTTCAATGAGTTCCGCGCACGCCACCCGTGGGTGGGGGGTAACACGGTGAAGCCGAAGTCGATCGTCCGCGACATGTTCGAGCGGTCGATGACCTTCGGCGAATACATCGGCCACTACGGACTGAAGCAGAGTGAGGGTGTTCTTCTGCGCTACCTGTCCGACGTGTACAAGGGCATCACGCAGAACGTGCCGGCGGAGGCGATGAACCACGAACTCGACGAGATTGCGCACTGGCTCGGCACGCTCGTTCGCCAGGTCGACTCGAGCTTGCTTGATGAGTGGGAGCGACTCCAGAACCCAGACGACCACGAGGTCGTCGAGGGCGCAGTCCGCCCGCCGACCGGCGAGAAGGCGGAGAGCGGCGAGGTCACGATCACCTCCGACCGCCGGGCGTTCAACACGATGGTTCGCAACGCGGCGTTCAGGTGGATCGAGCAACTCGCCCGCCGTCAACGTCCGGCCGGGTCAATCGAGGGGCTGAACGCCCGCGAGCTCATGGAGTCATATTGGGAAGAGTATGACGCGATCGAAATCGACGGTGACGCTCGCCATTCCAGTCGATTCCAGCTTGACTGGGCGTCGGGTGCGGTGAGTCAGACCATCCATGACCCTGAGGGACATGACGAATGGCGCGTGCTGGGTGAAGTCGACCTCGCTGCATCTCGCGACGAAGATCGCCTGGTCATTGCACTTACCGGCATCGAGCGACGTTGAGGTTGTCCGACTGATCGGCTGTCAAGCAGTCGATATGGGTTCGCTCGTCCAGCGTGATCGCGTCCACGGCAACAAACGCTTCGCGAGGTGTTGCACTCGAATCAATTACTTGGTGTGCAACATGTCGTAGTGTCCGGAAATGGCAAACATCGTGAAGGCCGCACTTTTACAGACTGACTGGACAGGCGACAAGGAGTCGATGATCGTTAAGCACGAGGAGGCGGCGCGCGAAGCTGCCGCACAGGGTGCACAGATTATTTGCTTCCAGGAGCTGTTTTACGGGCCGTACTTCTGCCAGGTGCAGGACGCCGAGTACTACGAATACACCGAGTACATCCCTGACGGGCCAACCACCAAACGGTTCCAGGCACTGGCCAAAGAACTCAACATGGTGATGGTCCTGCCGATGTACGAGATCGAACAGCCTGGCGTCTACTACAACACCGCTGCGGTCATCGATGCTGATGGCACGTACCTCGGCAAGTACCGCAAGCAGCACATCCCCCAGGTCAAAGGCTTTTGGGAGAAGTTCTATTTCAAGCCTGGCAACGGCGGCTACCCAATCTTCGACACCGCTGTTGGCAAGGTCGGCGTGTACATCTGCTACGACCGCCACTTCCCCGAAGGTTGGCGAGCACTTGGCTTGAACGGCGCCGAGATTGTGTTCAACCCGTCAGCGACCCACCGCGGCCTGAGCGAATACCTCTGGTCGATCGAACAGCCGGCTGCGGCCGTGGCCAACATGTACTACGTCGGCGCAATCAACCGGGTGGGCATTGAGCCGCTGGGTGACAATGACTTCTACGGGCAGAGCTACTTCATTGGCCCACGCGGCGAGTACGTCGGCGACAAGGGGAGCTCAACCGATCCCGAACTCATCGTCCGTGAATTCGACCTTGACCTCATCCGCGAGGTCCGCGACGGCTGGCAGTTCTACCGCGACCGTCGCCCCGAGGCATACGGCGAGCTGGTCGAAGGCTGAGAGGGGTCTGACGGTGGCAACCACATTGATTCAGGGCGGCACGGTCGTCTCGGCAATCGGACGTCGCGAAGCTGATGTGCTGATCGACGGCGAATCGATCGCCGCGATCCTCGCTCCGGGGCACGCTGCGGCATACGGCATCACACCCGATGTGGTGATTGATGCGACCGGGAAATACGTCGTGCCGGGCGGCGTCGACGCCCACGTCCATATGTCGCTGCCGTTCGGTGGGACGGTGTCCGCCGACGATTTCGATACGGGCTCGCGGGCTGCGGCTTGGGGCGGCGTGACCACGATCATCGACTTTGCGTCGCAGACGGTTGGGCTCGACGTACGCGAGACCCTCGCTGCTCGACACGTGGAGGCCGCTGGCGAATGCCACGTTGACTATGCGTTCCACCAGATCATCGGTGACGTGAACGAGAAATCGCTCGAAGCAATGACGTACCTCGTCGAGAACGAGGGCGTCACGAGCTTCAAGATGTTTATGGCCTACCCGGGTGTGTTTTACTCGGACGACGGCAAGATTCTGCGAGCGATGCAGAACGCATCGGAGTCGGGTGCGTTGATGATGATGCACGCCGAGAACGGCATCGCGATCGATGTGCTGGTCGCCCAGTCGCTGGCCCGCGGCGACAGCGATCCGAAGTATCACTCGTACACCCGACCCGAGGAGCTCGAGTCGGAGGCGACGCATCGTGCGATCAAACTCGCTCGTGTCGCCGGCAACGTGCCGCTCTACATCGTGCACATGTCGGCATCCGAAGCACTCGAAGAGGTGTCGCGCGCCCAGCACATGGGCCTCAACGTGTTTGCTGAGACCTGCCCGCAATACCTGTACCTGTCGATCGAGGACCACCTCGCTCAGCCCGGGTTTGAAGGGGCGAAGTGGGTGTGTTCGACGCCGCTGCGCTCCAAGCACGAGCACCACCAGAAGGATCTGTGGAAAGGCCTGCGGATGAACGAGCTGGCCGTGGTGTCCACCGACCATTGCCCGTTCTGCATGAAGGATCAAAAAGAACTTGGCATCGGTGATTTCTCGAAGATCCCGAACGGCATGGGCGGCGTCGAGCATCGCATGGAAATGATCTACCAGGGCGTGGTGATGGGGGAGATGACCCTCGAACGCTGGGTCGAGACCTGCTGCACTACCCCGGCGCGCATGTTTGGCCTCGAGAAGAAGGGTGTACTCGAGCCCGGCGCTGATGCCGACGTTCTTGTGTGGGACCCGAATACCAAGACCAAGATCGGTATTAACGACAAACACCACATGGCAATGGACCACTCGTCCTACGAGGGGTTCGAAGTCGACGGCAAGGTTGACACGGTGATCTCACGCGGTCGCGTCGTCGTGGCGAACGACACCTACCTTGGCGCCAAGGGTCACGGTCAGTTCGTCAAGCGCAGCCTCAACAAGTACATCCACTGAATCGGGATCACTCATGGACATCGGAGTCGTATTACAAACCACCCCACCTGCGGCGCGGGTGATCGACCTCGCCCGGCGCGCCGAGACGTATGGATTCAGCCACGTCTGGACGTTCGACTCGCACATCTTGTGGCAAGAGCCCTACGTCATCTTCTCCCAGATCCTCGCCGAGACACGCAACATCGTGGTCGGGCCAATGGTCACCAACCCGGCAACGCGCGACTGGACTGTTACTGCCTCCACGTACGCAACACTCAACGAGATGTACGGGAATCGCACGGTCTGCGGGATCGGCCGCGGCGACTCGGCTGTGCGCGTCACCAACGGCAAGCCGACCACCCTGGCCACGATGCGCGACTCGATCAACGTGATCCGCGAACTCGGCTGTGGTCGGAGTGTCGAATACAACGGTTCGACCATCACCCTGCCGTGGGCGGCTAAGAGCGAACTCGAAGTTTGGGGAGCGGGTTACGGCCCGAAGGCTCTCAAGATGATTGGTGAGACGTGCGACGGTTTCATCTTGCAGTTGGCTGACCTATCGATCACCGAATGGATGATCAACGCAGTTCGAACTGCAGCGAGCGATGCCGGACGCAACCCCGACGACATCACGATGTGTATCGCAGCCCCCGCCTACGTGGGCCCAATGGATGACCTGGCCTATATGCGTGACCAGTGCCGCTGGTTCGGTGGCATGGTGGGCAACCACGTGGCCGACATCGTGACCCGGTACGGCGATGCTGCGCCGGTGCCACAGGCATTGACCGACTACATCGCTGGTCGCGAGGCCTATGACTACAACGAGCATGGCCAGGCGGGGAACATACATACTGCATTCGTTCCTGACGAGATCATCGATCGGTTCTGCATCCTCGGCCCGGTCGAAGCACAACTTGAACGGCTGCTCGCGCTCCAGGCGCTCGGCGTCGATCAGTTCGCGATCTATCTGCAGCACGATGGCAAGGATCACACGATGCAGCAGTACGGCGAACACATCATTCCGGCGCTACGCGAGCGGACGCTCGCCAAGCAATAGGGCGTCGGCGAGATTGCGCTTTTCCGAGCGCTGCGGATCGTCTAGAGTCGTACATGATTAGAGCGCTCTAATCATTCGAACAAGGGAACGATATGGACACCATCGCACACTGGATCAACGGCGCTGCCGTGCCATCGACATCGGGCAACACCTCACCGGTGTACAACCCGGCCACAGGCGAGCAGTCGGCATCGGTCGGCCTGGCATCGGTCGCCGAAGTCGAAGCCGCAGTCGCTGCGGCGAAGGCGGCGTTCCCCGGATGGCGTTCGACGTCGCTGACGAAGCGCGCCGAGATCATGTTCCGTTTCCGCGAACTGATCGACGCGAACAAGCTGAAGATCGCCACGCTCGTCAGCAACGAGCACGGCAAGGTCGTATCCGACGCCATGGGCGAAGTGTCCCGTGGCCTCGAGAACGTCGAGTACGCCTGCGGCATTTCGGGGCTGATCAAGGGTTCGTACAGCGAGCAGGCAGCAACAGGGGTCGACGTGTATTCGATCCGTCAGCCGCTGGGTGTTGTTGCCGGGATCACGCCGTTCAACTTCCCAGCAATGGTCCCGATGTGGATGTTTTCCAACGCCATTGCGTGCGGCAATACGTTCATCTTGAAGCCCAGCGAAAAGGACCCTTCCGCGGTGATGTTTATCGCCGAGTTGTTCGCTCAGGCCGGGTTGCCTGCCGGTGTGTTCAACGTGGTGCAGGGCGACAAGCTTGCTGTCGACACGATCCTCGAACACGACGACATTGCTGCGGTGAGCTTCGTCGGCTCGACGCCGATTGCTCGCTACATCTACGAGACCGGCACGAAGAACGGCAAACGTGTGCAGGCGCTCGGCGGTGCGAAGAACCACATGCTGGTACTCCCCGATGCCGACCTCGACATGGCAGCAGACGCACTGATCGGTGCCGCCTACGGCTCAGCCGGCGAGCGGTGCATGGCCGTCAGCGTCGTGCTCGCGGCTGATGCGATCGCCGACGAACTCGTTGCCAAAATTGCTGAGCGCATTCCCGGCATCAAGGTCGGTCCGGGCAACGAGCCCGACAACGAGATGGGCCCGCTGATCACCGCCGAACATCGCGACAAGGTGAAGGGCTACATCGACGGTGCACCCGCCGATGGAGCGACGATCGTCGTCGACGGCCGAGAGAACCTTCCCGCCGATGGTTACTTCGTCAACCCGACGTTGATCGACCATGTCAAGCCGGGTATGGCGTGTTACGACGACGAGATCTTCGGACCTGTGCTCAGCGTGATGCGCGTTGCGGGGTACCAAGAGGGCCTCGAAACCATCAACTCGAATCAGTTCGCCAATGGCGTTGCGATCTTCACCCGCGACGGCGGCGCTGCTCGGCAGTTCCAATTCGACGTGCAGGTCGGCATGGTGGGCATCAACGTGCCGATCCCGGTGCCGGTCAGCTACTACAGCTTTGGTGGGTGGAAGGCGAGCCTGTTCGGCGACACGCATATGTACGGCCCAGAGGGCATCAACTTTTACACGCAGGGCAAGGTCGTCACCAGCCGCTGGCCCGACCCGGCGCACAGCACGATTGATCTTGGCTTTCCGTCAGACCGTTGACATTTGACCGATGACATTTGGTCACACTGTGCCTGGCACAGTGTGACCGCGGTACGTTCGGGGGATGAGCAGTGAAATGGTCGAGTTCCCCAGCAACAGCAATAACGCACGCGGGTATCTCGCCATGCCGGAAAGCGGCTCCGGCCCCGGAGTGATCGTCGTCCAAGAGTGGTGGGGACTCGACTCCGGAATCAAGGAGATGGCTGACCGCCTCGCCACAGCGGGCTTCGTCGCGTTGGCGCCTGATCTGTACCACGGCGAACTTGCAGCGCACGACGAGATGGACAAGGCCGGTGAGCTGATGAACTCGCTACCCGCCGATCGTGCGGGTCGCGACATGAGTGGTGCTGTCGACTACCTCGTCGAGCACGAAGCGACTACCGGCGACGGCATTGGCGTCGTAGGTTTCTGTATGGGCGGCCTGTTGACGTTTGTTCTCGCATCGCTCCGTCCCGACCGGGTCAAGGTCGCTGTTCCGTTCTACGGATTTCCGCAGGGCGAGGATCAACCGGATTACGCATCGATGACAGCGTCCATCCAGGGGCACATGGCCGAGCACGACGATTTCTTCCCGCCGGAAGCAGCCAAAGAGCTTGAAGCACGCCTGCAAGCGATGGGTAAAGACGTGACGCTGACCGTGCACGGGGGAACCGGCCACGCGTTCATGGCGCCGCACAACGCCCTCGGCACGCAGGACACCGAGCGGATTGCGGCTATCTGGCCGCAAGCAACGGCGTTCCTGCACCAGCACCTCGGCTGAGGTGATATGCCGGTTTCTGTCGGCGCTGGGCAACTAATGTCATTGTCATGATCACCTCTATGTCTCGGCAGCACAAACTCATGGCAGCGTTGGCTGTTGTGCCGCTGCTGTTTGCCGCATGTGGCGGCTCGTCGTCCGACGGAGCGACCGCTGACTCGTCGTCCGACGGAGCGACCGCTGACTCGTGGTGTGATTTCGCTGATGAGTCCGATGTCGTCGATGAGATTTTCTCGTCGCTCGGCGCCGACGCGAGCGACTTGGAAGCGGGCATCACGCAAGTCGCTTCCTTTGTCAAGCGACTGCCCGATGAGGCGCCTGACGAAATCAAGGAAGCCGCCCAGAAGCTCGCCGAGGGCACTCAGATGTTCGTCGACGCCATCATGGCTGCCGACTACAACATCCTCGACGCAGATCTTGGGTTCATGCAAGACTTGACGCTCGAGGCTGACCTCGACGCAGCATCGGACAAACTTGACGCCTACACCGAGACCAACTGTGGCCGCAGCTTCACTAGTGGCGACGACACAGACGCGGGCGTTGCGGGCGATGACACCGTCGATACCACTGGCGAAGCTGTCGACGACTCAGGTGATTTCAACCCTGGCGATGGCACAATTCGCGAACAGTTGGTGGCTCAGTTCGTGTCGATTGGCCTCGCCAACGAGGAAGCAGAGTGCATCGCCGACAAGCTGGACTTTTACGATCCGGCTGTACAGAGCAATGACGTTGCAGCGATGCTCGGTGTGTTCGAGGAATGCGGCATTGCCCTCGACCGCCTCGCCGAACTCGGTGGCGGCTGACCAGCAAGGTTGCAGCTGAGCCATGACATCACGTTTCGATGCGGTTCTGTTCGATGCGGGCGGGGTACTCGTCTTGCCCGACCCCACGGTGATCGCCCCGCTGCTCGAGTTCTACGGTGGTGACACCACGGTCGCCGTACATCGGCGTGCGCATTATGCCGGCATGGCAGCCAAATCAAACGCGGGCTCATCTGAGGTCGAGTGGCTTGTTTACGACGAGGCATATGTTGCAGCAGTCGGGGTGCGGGACGCCGACTTGGCCGAGGCCGCCGATGTTCTGAATCGGACCCGCACACCTGATCTGTGGCGGTGGCCGATTCCAGAGACACTTGCGGCGCTCCAGCAGTTCGCGGCAGCGGGTGTCCCAATGGGTGTCGTTTCGAACGCCAGCGGACAGGTCGAAGGATCGCTCATCCGCTCGGTATGCCAAGTCGGGCCCGGCACCTTCACCGCGATGCGATGCATCGTCGATAGCCAGGTCGTCGGGGTCGAGAAGCCAGACGCACGGATCTTCGAGTTTGCCCTGCCGTACTTCGCCGAGTTTATTCCTCAGCGGATTGCGTACGTCGGCGACTCTGTCGCGATGGACATCGTGTCATCGCGCGCCGCTGGGCTGCACTCGATTCTGATTGACCCCTATAACGATCACGACGGCGCCGATTTCGAGCGAATCAGTTCGGTTCAGGTGTTGGCTGACGAACTCGTCGGCACCACCTGATCCGCGGTCGACCAGTGCTTGCCGTTGACCAGCACGTACAGCCATGCGAGCGAAGGGACGACCGTGACCGCGGCGAGGCCGAACACGATGATGAGGCCAATGAGTGTGGGGCGCTCTCCGGCAGCGTCGGCGATGGTGATCTCGTCGACGAGGAGATCCGGATATTGGCCGACGCCCCAGCCGATCACGATGGCGGCAACGGCGATCACTGCGCCGACACGTGCCCGCGCCCATCGCTGCTGACGAAGCCGAACGAGGCTGAGCGAGCCGGCCAATGCCGAAATGATGATCAAAACGAGTCCGCGCCCGTGCAGGCCGCTGGCGAGTGATTCAGCGTCGAGCTCGAGGGTGACCGCGGCAGCCAGCGCAGCTGCACCCGTGATCGCACCGGCCAGCAATGCGTCATGGCCGATTTCTTCGGCGAGCTCGGTGTTCCCCGAGCGTTCGGCGTCAGCGGCGAGGAACGTCCCAGCGAGGAAGGTGCAGGTCAGTACGGCGAGCACTCCACCGATCCACGAGGTCGGGCCTGTCCAACTGACCCACAGATCGCCGGTCCCGTCGATCGGCACTCGGCCACTGCCAATGGCGCCGGCAATCATCCCGAGGAAGAACGGTGTGATCAGTGACGAGGCAGCGAACACGGCGCCATGAAGGCGAGCCTCGATGAGCGTCGAGGAAAACTTGCGGAAGGCAAACGCGCCGCCGCGCAGGACGATGCCGAGGCCGACAAACATCCAAGGCACGAACAATGTGTTCATGATCGCGGCGAATGCCTCGGGGAAAGCTGTCCAGAGGAACACGAGTACGTAGATCAGCCAGACGTGATTGGCCTCCCATACTGGGCCGATACTGCGATCGATCTGGGCTCGGAGATGAGCGCCTTGCTTGGCGTTGCCGGCAATGAGATCCCACACACCGCTGCCGAAGTCGGCGCCTCCAAAGATCGCATACGCCACGACCCCGAGGAACATCAGCGCAGCGACGACGTCACTGATCGACATTAGGCCGGCTCCAACTCGCCGGGGTCGGCGTATCGGTCGAGTTCAGAGGGGCCGTACGGTGTGGGGAGATCGACGTCATCCGATTTGCGCCACCGTCGGGCCATGCCGCGGATGATCTTCGTCGCAAGCGCCGCCATGCTGGTGTACACGATGATCATCGCCACGAGGCTGATCCATACACCGCTGTTTTCCGTGACTGCATCGACGGTCTTCATCTCTCCGTACACGATCCAGGGTTGACGTCCGACCTCGGTGGTGGTCCAGCCGGTTTCGAGGGCCAGCACCGAGAGGCCGCCGCCGGCAACGACTGCACGCATCATCCACCGGTTCTCGAACACGGCGTCGCCGATACTGCGCCAACGCCACCAGAAGTAGGTGGCGATCAGGGCCATTGCTGTGCCGGCAGCGATCATCAACTGAAACGCAATGTGGGTCACGTTGACAGGAGGGCGTTCGTCTTCGGGGATGTCTTCGAGGCCGGGAACGATTTGGTTGAGTGAGTTGCCTGAAGCGAGTGAACCGAGCAGTGGGATTTCGACGGCAAAACGCTTCTCACCGTCGATGTACAGCCCGCCTATCGTGAGCGGAGCGCGGTCCTCGGCCTCGATCGACAGCTCCATTGCGGCCAGCTTGCTTGGCTGGTCCTCAGCAAGTCGCTGGCCGGCGAAGTGTCCGATCATGGGTTGGGTGAGCGCAGCGATCGTGGCGAAGACGAATGCGACTTTGAACCCCATGCGATGACGTTGATCGTTGCGGCCGCGCATGATGCCGACGGCGTAGACCGCTGCGACGAGGAAGCCGGTGACGGCGAAGGTTGCGACGTACATGTGGGCTGCTTGGCCCCAGACAGCGTTGTTGAACATGGCAGCGAGTGGGTCGACGTTGGTGATTTCGCCAGTCACCGGATTTCGATCGAAGCCAGCAGGATTGTTCATGAATGCGTTGACCGTCAGGATGCAGAACGTGCCGAACGCACCGGAGATCATCATGGGGATCAGGGTGCGGAGATGGACTTTCGGCGGCAGCCGATTCCAGCCGTAGAGGTAGATGCCCATGAAGATTGCCTCGACGAAGAACGCGATGCCTTCGAGTGCAAAGGGCAAGCCAATCACGTCGCCGTACTCCGACATCATGCCCGGCCAGAGCAGACCCATCTCGAAGCTGAGGATCGTTCCCGATACTGCGCCGATGGCGAAGAGCACCGCTGACACCTTGGCCCACTTCTTGGCAAGGACGAGTGCGTCGGCGCGAACATCGGGATCGGGATGCTGCAAGCCGCGTCGATGTAAGACGTAGATCAGCGTGGGTAGAGCGACACCGAAACATGACAGTACGATGTGGAATCCGAGCGACAGCGCCATCTGGTACCGGGCGGCCATCAACTCATTCGCAGCGAGCAACATCAGGCACCTCCATGCATCGGACTCCCTGGACGGTACTTGCGCCAGCGGATTCGCGCTGGCGCTATTGGGTGTTCCCGAGGACGTTGGCGAACCGTTCCAACGCGTGGCCGACGTCGTCATCACTGGTTTGCCAGCTGGTCACGAGTCGAATGAGTCCAGGGCGAATCCGGTAAAAAAGCAGCCCCGCTGCTTCCAACTGTGTGGCCGCTTCGTCTGGGACACGGGCAAACACCATGTTGACATCGGGCGGGTTGAGAAACTCAACGCCCGCATCGCAGAGGCCGGCGGCCAGTCGCTCCATCTGTTGATTCGAGTGCGCTGCCAACCGCAGCCACAGATCGTCGGTGAGATAGGCAATCAGCTGCGCCGATTGGAATCGCATCTTGGATGTGACGTGGCCGGATCGCTTGGTGCGGTAAACGAGTTCGTCTGCAGCGTTGTTGTCGAACACCACAATTGCCTCGGCCGACAGCGCTCCGTTCTTGGTGGCGCCAAGCGAGAGAACGTCGACGCCAGCTCGCCAGGTGATGTCGGCGGGGGAGCAGGCCAGCCGAGCAGTTGCGTTCGCGATGCGAGCTCCGTCGATGTGGACGCGTAGCCCGCCAGCGTGGGCAGTGTCGGCCAATGCGGTGATCTCGGCGACCGTATATACGGTGCCCATATCGGTCGGTTGCGTGAGCGAGAGGACTGCAGGCTGCGAATGATGTGGATCGCCCCAGCGGACAGCGTCGAGTGCTGCCTGCAGCCCATCGGGATGGACCCGGTGGTCGCTGCCCGGCACGCCGCGCATTACAGCACCGCCACCGAGCATCGAGGTCGCTCCACCCTCGCTGTTGAGGATGTGCGCCGACTCGTGGCACAGTACGGCACCCCACGGCGGACACAGCGACGTGAGTGCAAGGGCGTTGGCGGCAGTTCCGCTGGTGACGGGGAAGACCCGTGCCGTCGGGTGCTCGAACACGGCGCGCACGACGGCCTCGAGTTGCGTGGTGACGTCGTCGTCTCCATAGGCGAGAGCAGAACCCGTGTTGGCAGCAGCAACCGCGGCCAGGATCTCGGGTGCGACCCCTGCAGCGTTGTCCGAACGAAGCTCGATGTCGGTCATGCGTCAGTGTTGCATCTTCTTGCGCCTGGGCGACCAATGGCGTGGGCGGTTGTTCGGTTATTGGCTCGTGCAGGCGTCGATCCAGTCGACCTCAAGCTTGAAGCGGCCGTCGGTGCCATCGGCGATGATGATGCCGATTTCAACTGCCTCGCCGGGATTAAACGCCGGAGCATCAAGCGGTTGACCGAATACCGATGGGCTCAGCTCGTCGTATGACAGGGTCGCCGTTCGCCATCCGTCACCATCGGCTGGTCCGTCGATGGTGAGGTTGGCTCCGTGGGTAATGGACCGACGACCGGTTTGTGCAGAGTCTTTGAGGGTCAACCCGTAAGTGCGTTCGTCCGAGCGGAGCCGCAACGCAAGGTAGCCAGAATCGGTGAGCTCATCGCCGGTCAGTTGCAGCCGGACCGACGTGAAGCCGCCGCCTGCTGTCACGACGTCGCCCGTGAACTGCATTGCTGAGTCGGTGAACTCGATGGTGCCGTTGGAGCGTCCGCCCATGACTCCGTCGTTCACGACGACCCAGTTGTCGCCGCCGCCGTCTAAGCCAGCGTCAAAGCCGCCGTCATGGAAGTCGGTCAGCCGCCGACATGGGTCGGCTGTGGTGATGGGCGGTTGAGCAATCGTGGGCGCAGGCGTTGCGTTGGCTATTTCTGGCGCAGCAGTCGTTGCCAGCGCGACCGTCGCCGGCGGATCGATGGCCGGTGAAGCGGTGACGGCGACGGCGACGGTCAGAGCGGACGTGGACTCGGGCGGTGGAGCAGTGCTGCAACTGGCGATGGTCAACGCAACACCAGCGGTGCTCAGTACCCGCTGCAATGAGCGGCGACGTCGGACAGAGCCGGGCGATTCACGGAGCGATCTGTCGAAGTCGGTTGGCCTCATAGAAAGTCTTCGGTGCCGCAGTAGCGAAGGGATGCCGGATTCGGTGTTGACGCCGAGGACTGTCGCGGCGATGTTGGTTCTCCATGCGCAGGTTCGACGGACGTACCTGGCCGAGTTGATGGCCGAGTTGATGGCCGAGTTGTCTGAAACCGTACGGCCGCCGTCAGCGCGGTGATACTGGTCTCATGACGAAGCCAGCAACGAACGCCGAGGTCTATGCCGAGCTTCGGGCCGAGATGATGGCGTTGGTGCAACGTTTGACCGCTGCGGAGGTCGACTTGAAGGTTCCTCTGTCGCCCGACTGGTCGATCAGAGATGTGGTCGCCCACGTCGTCGGCATCATCGACGACATTCTGTACGACAACCTTGCCGCCATCGGAACCGATGAATGGACCGCCGTTCATGTCAGCACCCGCGCCGACAAGACGCTGCACGAAATCTGTGACGAATGGAGTTCGCTGGCGCCCCGGTTCAAGGGGCTGGGCGATGCGAACCCGGTGTGGCCCATGCGAGCAGGGGCCGACCTGATCACGCACTATCACGACGTCAATCAGGCACTGGGGCGACAAGGCAACCGCGACACAGCCGCCGTGCGAATGGGGCTCGAACGTTATGGACCGTTTTTCTGCGAACGTGCGGGAAACGCTGGGCTGCCTGTGGTGCGCCTCGAAGCTGGTCAGCAGGTCTGGCAGTCCGGCGATGGCGAGCCGGCAGCAGTCGTGACCGGAACGGCGTTCGATTTACTTCGGGCATTCAGCGGACGGCGGAGCGCTGCACAGATTTTGGCGATGAACTGGGCCGGAGACGCTGAGCCCTACGTGAGCGTTGCGAGCCCCTACGGACTTCCAGCCGATGACGTACTGGAGTAAATCGGTCGAGCGAGCAAGGCGTAAAATAAGCGCGAAGAAGGCGTGAAGATGGCCGGGCTTCAGTCTTGCTTGCTGTCGGCGATCAACTGGCGGGCAATGACCTTGAGGCAGAGGGTCTCGTCGGCGCCTTCGAAGATACTGAGCACGCGGGCATCGACGAACAGGCGACTGATCTCGTATTCCTCGGCGTATCCCATGCCACCGTGGATCTGCATCGATTCGCGGGTGACCCACTCGGCTGCCCGACAGACGTACGCCTTGACCATCGATGCTTCCATCTGCCCCTGGCCCTTGGCCATCAGCGTTGCCACGGCGTAGCTGAACTGGCGGCCAGCCTGGGTGAGTACCGCGATGCGGCCGAGCTTGGCGCGGATCAGCTGGTAGTCGATGATTGACTCACCGAACACCTTGCGGTTCTCGGCGTATTCGAGGCCCAAGTCGTAGGCGGCCTGCATCACACCAACGGCGCGGGCTGCGGTCTGCAAGCGGCCGTTCTCGAAACCGGCCATCTGGTAGTAGAAGCCCTTGCCCAGACCCTCTTCCATCCCGACCTGGTTCTCGGCGGGCACCCACCAGTTTTCGAGAGCGATCTCGTACGAGTGCATGCCGCGGTAGCCGATCGTGTCGATTGGGCTGCCGGTCATCGTGCCGCCAGTCGGCTGGCCGTCGATGTCCTGTGCGAAATTGAAGCCGTGGGCGTCACCGCGAGGCTTCGGGACGATGAACAGCGACAAGCCTTTATGAGTCTTGGACCGGTCGGGGTCGGTGCGCGCAAGCAGGGTGAGTGCGTCGGCGCGGGCACCAAATGTGCACCACGTCTTGACGCCGTTGATGACCCAGCCAGCTTCGCCGTTGGGGCCGTCGGCACGGGTAGCCATCACCTTGATGCCAGCAACGTCGGAGCCGTAGTCGGGCTCGGTGACCGCAACTGCGGGCATCACCTCGGCGGTTGCGAGTAGTGGCAGCCACTTCTGCTTCTGCTCTTCCGTGCCGCCCTTCACGAGCGCCCGGGTGAGGATCTCGGGGCGGGTGATCAGGGAACCACCGATACCGAGGCTGGCCTTCGACAGCGCCTCGGTCGCCGCGACCATGGCGATGTATTCCTCGTCGCCACCTTCGGAGTAGCCGCCGTATTCGGACGGAACGCTGAGGCCAAAGGCCCCGAGCTCGGCCATCCCGGTAATTATTTCTTCGGGTACGTCGGCGTTGGTGCGATGCACGTGTTCCGCATGCGGTGCAATGACGTTCTGAGCGAATGCACCGAACGTGTCGGCGACCATCTCCATGTCGCTCGAAAGGTGGAGCGGTCCTGGCTGGTCGGCCAATGACGCAAGGAACTCCGCTGCGCGGAACTGCGTCATGAAGCCATGAGCATTGGCAAGTGGGTCGCGTTCGACGCCCCAGTCGTCTTCGCGGCCCAGCACCCTGCTAGCCACGTCGTGCAACATGTCGGCGGTATAGGCGCAGCAGATTTTCGCTTCGACTTCGCCCTTGTTGCCATAGTCGATCAACGACTTTGCCGTCGCCACGGCGGATGCCGCGTGTGCGATCTCGTAGGCGAGCACCTGATGAACGTCTGGTCCACCTTCAAGCGAAGCAAGTCGTCGGACGGCCTTGCCGATCACGCGATCGGCGAGATCGATGGCATCAGCGCATGCGGGCAGGTCAGGAGCAGCTATTCCCATGAGTGTTGAGAATACCTACCGGTAACAGAGTCGTTCACAATCGTCCGGCCGTGTAACTGTGTGACTCGTGTCAAACATCTGTGTGTACTGCGGGTCGAGTAGCGGAACGGATGGGGCGTTCGTCCTGATGGCTGCTGCGCTAGGAACCGCCATTGTCGAGGCGGGGCACCGTCTGGTTTACGGCGGCGGCGACGTCGGCCTGATGGGCACCGTTGCCAATGCTGTCCTTGCTGAGGGTGGGGATGTGGTCGGCGTCATCACTGAGCAACTTCTGGCGCTCGAAGTCGGGCACGACGGGCTCACCGAGCTGGAAGTACTCCCAGATATGCACTCGCGTAAGGCGCGCATGGCCGAGCTTGCGGACGGCATCGTGGTCCTTCCGGGCGGATTTGGAACGTATGAGGAAGCGTTCGAGGTACTCACGTGGAATCAGCTCGGCATCATCAGCACGCCGATCGTCTTCCTCGACGTCACGTTGGATCAGGCTGAGGCAAGCTTCTATGACCCGTTGTTCGACTTCATTGATGGGGCGGTGGCCGCGGGTTTTATGAAGCCGCAGCACGGTGGACTGGCGCAACGGGCAGCGACGCCCGACGAGGCGGTGTCGATCGCAGCCGGGCCGGCGCCGAAGTACACGAGGAAATGGGTCGGCTGAGCAGCGCATCGCATGCAGGCTGAGCCGGCAAGAGTGCCATTATCGTCCGTGCATGGCTCGAATCGCTGCGCTGGGCGCACTCGTCTCCATCGCGTTGATTGCTGCTGCATGCTCGTCGGAAGGTGTCGGGGTCTCGACCGAGCGATCTGACGACAACACCGGAGCCGCAGTTGATGACTCGGATGTTGCGCAACTGGCGTGGAAACCGTGTGAGGAAACCTGGAGTGCTGTGGTCGTACTTGACTGCGCGATGCTTTCTGTTCCGCTCGACTATGACGCCCCTGATGGCGAGCAGATTGAGATCGCCGTCGCCCGTTCAGCAGCGATCGGAGTAGCCGAGGATCGCATTGGTTCGCTCGTCTTCAACCCTGGCGGGCCTGGTGGCTCCGGCATCGAGTCGCTTGGATTTCTCCCGCTGACGATGTCGAGCGACATTCTCGAACGCTTCGACCTCGTGAGCTTCGACCCGCGTGGCGTTGGTGCGTCGACTGCTCTCAACTGTGCGACGGACGTTGACGACGACGTTACGCTACTTGCCGTGGGCGACGACGCTGGCTGGGCAGCTTTGTTGGCCGACGGCAAGGCACAACATGCATCGTGTGACGCGGCAACACTCGACCTGGCGCCGTTCGTCGGCACCAACAACGCCGCCCGAGATATGGATCGACTCCGTGTTGCTCTCGGCGATCCCGGGTTGACCTACGTGGGCTATTCCTATGGCACGAGGCTCGGGGCGACCTATGCCGAATTGTTCCCGGACAATGTTCGTGCGCTGGTGCTCGACGCCGGGGTCAAGCCGTCGTCCGACTCAGGCGAACTCGACAAGGATCAGGGTGGTGGCTTCGACCGTGCGCTAGAAAATTTTGCCGCTGCTTGCGATGCCGATTCCGACTGCCTGCTCAACGATGTCGGGCCGACCCTCGATGTGATTGATGGCCTCGAAGCCGAGATTGCCCAGCTCGGTTCGTTCCCAACCGACGATCCTGACCGCGTGCTGACCCCTGGGGAATTGAGCCTCGGCATCGCTGCGGCGCTCTACAGCAAGGAGTCGTGGCCCTTCCTGGCCTCGGCACTCTTCACTGCCGAGGCCGAGCAAGACGGGACGCTGCTGCAAGTGCTGGGTGATTCGCTTGCCGGCCGGCAGCCCGACGGTACTTACGATAATTCGAACGTTGCCAACGGCTTCATCAACTGCGCTGACGATCCGGCCCGTCCGGCCGCCGATGACCAACGCGCTGCGGCCGACGCTGCTGCGGAACGGTCGACTCACTTCGCCGACTTCCTGCGGGCCTCAACGGGATGCATCGGGGTGACGCCAGCGGTTGATCCGCTCGTGATCGGCCCCGCCGAGGGGGCCGCGCCGATCGTGGTGATTGGTAACTCCGGCGACCCAGCCACCCCCTATGAGTGGTCAGTCGAACTTGCAGATTCCCTCGACTCAGCAGTGCTTTACACCGTCGAAGCCGAGGGTCACACCGCATACGGCTCGATTGAGTGCGTGCAGGCTGAGATCGACGCCTACCTGATCGAGCTGGCCGTGCCGGCCGAGGGGGCCTCGTGCTCAGACAATGCGAGCGCCGACTTTTTCCTGCCGGAGGGTGAATCTGATCTCGGCCAGATTCTCGTTTTCTTCGACTGTGTTCGCGACGAAGGCGCTGACATCCCGGAGTTTTCAGAGGCTGACATCCTCGCTGACCCGACGCTCGACACCGTCTTCGGCGATTTAGATCTGACCGATGCGGATCTTCAGGGAGCGTTCCTCGCCTGCTCAGCGCTGCTGCCGGAGCTGTAGGCGCCGGTTGTTGACGGGTTTGGTCGGGGGTTTCAAGGGTGGTTGTCCACAACGGAGTGGGGAAGTCCACAGGCTGTCCACATGGTCAACCACATTAAACTCACACGGTTTCCCGTCTTGTTGCGCACAGGCAACCTGGCCCAGAGTGGAGGCCATGGCCAGCCCCTTGCTCTCCAGAGCTCGAATCGAGCGCGTTTCGCACACCCGTCGGCATCGCTCGACGCTGCGACAACTTGACCGACGGTGGCTTGAACGCGGAGGGTGGCGCACCACACTGGAGTTCCGTGAGAATCACGTCCGCTCGATCGAGGGCCGATTAATAGCGACAGAGGCGATGTGGGTAGCCGAAGCCGAGTTCGAGGGCCGAGTAATCGCTGCGATCGAACGTTCTGAATCACGTGCGTGGGCGCGGTTGGTAAGTATCGCGAGCGCCTGAGCAGGGGCTTCGCGACATGGCAACGGAAACGCGGATGTTTTGTACCCGCTACCGTTGACATCTGCGTACTTTCACTGCTGTAATTACGGACTCGCCACCACGACATGTGGTGTCGGGGTGGCTCTTTCGAAACCTTGAGCCACGACATCTGGTGCCTTCGGCATCGGGACGACAGGCAACGAACAGGGCAACGAACTAACGCAATAAATGAGGCAACGAACGCAAAGTTGGCCTCGAAATACGTAAGAGATCACGACGGAATACGACAAACGCAGACGATGACGACGACGAGACGGAGCAACAGGTGACACTGATTGACGGCAATGTTGGGACCAAGGCAACTACAGATGACACCGGAGACTTACGCGCGCCGACCTTGACCGACGCTGCGATGTCGGCTCCTGTGGTGCAGGCGGGCGCAGGCGGCGCCACTCCTGGTGGTGGGATGCGCGTGATGAAGCGCAACGGTCAACTCGAACCGGTCGACCTGAACAAGATTGTCCACGCTATTGCCCGGGCGTCTGAAGGGCTGCTCGGTGTCGATCCCATGCGTGTTGCCACCCGTACGATTTCGGCACTCGCCGACGGTGCGACCACGAACGAACTCGACAACCTGTCGATCCGTACCGCGGCGGGCCTGATTGTCGAAGAGCCCAACTACTCCAAGCTGGCTGCACGCCTCCTGGCCACCGTCGTTGACAAAGAAGTCCGCAACCAAAACATCCCGTGGTTCTCCGAGTCGATCAAGGTCGCCCACGAGCAGGGCATTGTGTCCGACGAGGTGCTGGCGTTCGTTGATGCAAATGCTCCCGAACTCAACGCTGCCATCAATTCTGACCGTGACCGGTTGTTCGAGTTCTTCGGCCTCCGCACGGTCTATGACCGCTACTTACTCCGCCATCCCGAGCGTCGAGACGTCATCGAGACGCCGCAGTACTTCATGCTCCGTGTTGCCTGCGGCCTTGTTGCCGGCGACGCCAAAACCGGCGAACTGCCCGGCGGCGTCGACGCTGCCGTCAAGTTCTACGACCTGATGTCGTCACTGGCCTACCTGCCGTCGAGCCCGACGCTGTTCAACTCTGGTACCACGCACAGCCAAATGTCGAGCTGCTACCTGCTTGACTCGCCAGAGGACAGCCTCGAAGGCATCTACAAGCGCTACACCGACATCGCCAAGCTCTCAAAGTTCGCCGGCGGAATCGGCGTCGCATGGCACCGGGTGCGTTCAAAGAACAGCCTCATCCAGGGCACCAACGGCTTGTCCAACGGAATCGTCCCATGGCTCCGCACACTCGACTCGTCAGTCGCTGCGGTCAACCAGGGTGGCCGCCGTAAGGGCGCCGCCTGCGTGTACCTCGAGTCTTGGCATGCTGACGTAGAGGACTTCCTCGAGTTGCGTGACAACACCGGCGACCATGCTCGTCGTACCCACAACCTGAACATCGCCAACTGGGTTCCCGATCTCTTTATGGAGCGCGTCGAGAAAGATTGGCAGTGGAGCCTCTTCGATCCGAAGAAGGTCCCGAACCTGACCGACAAGTTCGGCGAAGACTTTGAGCGGGCCTACACCGCTGCCGAAGAAGCCGGCCTCTTCGAAAAGCAGATCTCAGCCCGCTCGCTGTACACGAAGATGATGCGCACGCTTGCCCAGACTGGCAACGGCTGGATGACGTTCAAGGACGCTTCCAACGAGAAGTGCAACCAGACCGGTGCGCTCAACGACGATGGCT
>CAWUXP010000314.1:0-13106 GCA_963926495.1 Candidatus Ilumatobacter herschelensis | reverse complement strand
GGGCCGTAGAGGTTGGTGGGCATGGCGCAGATGGCGTCAAAGCCGTGCTGCTTGCGCAGCGCCTGGCACAGCTTGATGCCCGCGATCTTGGGGGGGGGCGGACGGCGTACCACTCGTTCGTCGGCTCGAGCGGGCCAGTGAGGAGTGCCTCCTCGGCAATTGGTTGTGTCGCCTGGCGCGGGTAGATGCACGACGAGCCGAGATAAAGCAATTTATCTGAGCCGTAAACTCGGGCTGCCTCTACAACGGTGCTGTGGATCATGAGGTTGTCGTAGATGAATTCTCCCGGCCGAGTGGAGTTTGCGAGGATTCCCCCGACCGTTCCTGCTACGAGGTACACCTGTTCTGGACGATGAGCTTTGAACCAGTTTGAAACTTCGCTCTGGTTCCTGAGGTCAAGCTGTTCCCTCGTTGCGGTCAGGACCTCGACGTGCTCATGCTGCAGTCGCCTGAGCAAAACTGACCCGACAAGACCACGATGCCCGGCAACGAACACCCTTTTCTTTTGCGACACCGGTTGGACTGTACCTATCTCGACGTGGTTGCCAGTGCAGCGGTCGGGGTTTGACGAGGTGCAGTGCAGGCGTCGGTGAGGAGGGAAACGGACAGAGCCGATACCAACCCCCCAGGTGGCACCGGCTCTGTCGCGTGCTGATCGCCGAACAAGTCGGGCGAACGCATCCTTGTTTCGACAGACTAATCCATTGGCGGGGGCTGTGACAAGGGCCACTTTGTGAAATTGCGTCAATGGCGCTCGAGAAGCGGCCGTTTCACTTGAAAGACATAAGCAGGACCAACGAATGGAATTGGCGAGGTGAACTCGGCGGCGTTAGCTCGGCCGGATGCTGACCTGTTGTGTGACTGGGCCGCTGCCCCGACCATCGCCAGCGTCGGAACTTTCGGTGAGCGTCACCTGGTCGCCGACGTCGAGGCCAAGTTCTTCAGCAGCTGATCGCTGATCCATGGCGACAGCGAGCATGCCGCTCGAGTCGTGGACGAGGCCGACAGCGCCGCCTGCGAGTTCGGCGAACGAGGTGGCGCGAACGCAGTTGCGGGTCGTGCCGCCGCTCGGATCTGTGGGAGCACTGAAGCGCACGTCGATCCGATCGCCGAACGACGCAGGAATGTCGTCGGGCCCCACGTTGAGTTGGGCGTTGCCGAAACGGTCGACCCAGAGGACCTGGGCGATGACCCTGGTCTCGTCGGACTGGGGAAGTGGGATGACGCCGGGGAGCAGCAGGTCGGTATCGACCGGATCGCCGAGTTCGAAGAGATCGACACCGTTGCAGAGGTGCGCCGCTGCTGGTGCGAACACATCGCGGCCGGCGAACGTGGCGCCGATTGCGTGGAGTTGATAGTCGGCATTGTTGAGCTGCACCGCTCGGCCAGCTCCGCCGGCCATTGACACTGCGGGTGCGAGCAGGCCGTTGTCAGGGCCGATCAGCACGCCTTCGCCATCAGCAACTTCGATGGCCAGCGCCTTGCGTGACGTGGCAACACCCGGGTCAACCACGGCGAGCACCACACCCGATGCCACGTAACTAATAGCGCGGGCCAGCGCGAGCGAACCGGCGCGGATGTCGAAGGGGGCGACGCCATGGGTGATGTCGATCACCACAGCGTGCGGCGAAATCTCACGGATCACCGACTTACAGACGCCGACGAACTCGTCCTGCGTCCCGTAGTCGGTAAGGAAGGAAACGGTGTCGTACCTGCGGCCCATCACAGCCGACGCTATCCACGGCCTGCGCTATCCACGGCCTGCGCTATCCACGGCCGGGGCTGCCGGGTTCGCTGCGGGCTTGGGCGGGTGCTGCAGGTGCCCGAATGAACGAATCCTGTGACACCTGTACCGAAACACGCGGCGCCACGGTTGGTCACCTTCGGCGCGCGACCGTACGATGGTGGCAATGTCCGTCGGATCCCGTCCCCTCGTTCCGTCGCGGCTCGCGCCCGGGGGTGTGGCACACGGCAACCGTCGTGTCCCGACCACCGTCGTCGGCGCCTACATTGCACTCACCAAACCGCGCATCATCGAGCTGCTGTTAATCACCACGGTGCCCACGATGATCCTGGCCGAACGAGGCTGGCCCTCGACGTGGCTTGTCATCGTCACGCTGATCGGCGGGACGCTGTCTGCTGGCAGTGCAAACGCCGTGAACATGTACGTCGATCGCGACATCGATGCCCTGATGAAGCGCACGCAGGCCCGCCCGCTGGTTACGGGTGCGATCAAGCCGCGTAACGCCTTGATCTTCGCCCTGAGCCTGCAGGTGTTTGCCTTCGGCGTGCTCTGGGCCGGTGCCAACCTCTTGTCGGCTGTGCTCGCGTTTGCCGCAGCAGCGTTCTACATCGGGGTTTACACGCTTTGGTTGAAGCGCACGAGCAGGCAGAACATCGTTATCGGCGGCGCGGCCGGTGCAGTTCCAGTCCTGGTGGGCTGGTCGGCGGTGCAGAACAACGTCACCTGGACGCCGGTCGTTCTGTTCGTCGTAATGTTCCTCTGGACGCCGCCCCATTTCTGGGCGCTGGCTGTCAAGTACGCCGACGATTATCGCGCTGCCGACGTCCCGATGCTTCCGAGCGTCGTGCCGATGGCCGAAGCGGTCAGGCAGATGATTTGGTACACCGCTGCGCTCTGTATCTCTACGCTGGTTCTGCTTCCAGTTGCCGATCTCGGCTGGATCTACGGCATCAGCGCCGTGGTTCTCGGTGCCGTGTTCCTGGGCGGCACCCTCGCGCTAGGCAAGAATCCCACCGAGTCAGCGAGCATGCGTCTCTTTGGTTTCTCAATTACCTACGTCACACTGCTCTTTGGCGCCATGGCACTCGATGTCTTCGTGGAGTACGGGTTCTAACCCGTTTGTCTTGTGAACTTGTTCTCTGGCGCCCACGACGAAACTTGGTTCAATTTCAGAAGAAATGCCCCCGTGCAAGTAGTCTCGGGCCGTTGTGTCCCACGACTTGACCGTCGAAATCTGATCCGTTGAACGAAATAAGTGAGCTCCACTTCGTATGACAACCATTGATCCCACCGCCGAAGTCATTGCTTCGAGTGTCGAAGCAGGAGATAGCGCGCTTGATCGCCTGCTTGCCGCCGTCGCCGATTGGCTGACATCGACCGACCATAAGAAAATCGGCAGGTTGTTCCTTGGCGGAGGCCTGCTGGGCCTGCTGGCAACGGTCGCCGTCAACGTGGTCATTGGGGTGGAGCGCAGCGGCATCGGCAACATCGATGACGGTGCGATCGCCCAGATCCTCGATGCCCAACGAGTTGGACTCGTGTTCGGCACCTTGTTGCCGCTGGCGATCGGCCTCTGCATCGCTGTCGTCCCCTTACAGCTCGGCGCACGCTCCATTGCGTTCCCACGCATGGCCGCAGCCGGTTTCTGGATGTGGGCTGGTGGCCTCATCTTTTCGATCATCGCCCTTGTCAACAACGGTGGCGGCCTTGGCGGCGACCCCGACATGGTCGACCTCTTCCTCGGTGCTCACGGCCTGATGGCCGTTGGCCTTGCTGCGACCGCCGTCTCGATCGCCACTAGCGTGCTCACCACCCGGGCACCAGGCATGACGATGCGGCGTGTGCCGTTCTTCTCGATGTCAGCCCTGATTCTGGGCCTCGGCCTCATCCTGGTGATGCCGGTTCTGCTTGGCACGTTGACGTATCTCTTTGTCGATCACCGCAACGGCCGCGAAGCTTTCGGTGGTAATACGGGCCTCTACGAGTGGGCTGGCTGGATCTTCTCGCCGGGCGCAGCGGTGTTGTTCGCCATCCCGGTCGCCGGACTACTGGCCGAAGGTGCACCGCTGCTTTGGAAGCAGCGCACGCCCGCACGCGGCGTCGTGTTTGCCGGCTTCGCCCTAATGGGCGTCGCCGCCCTCGGCTCAGTCACTCAGGTCGCCGTACACAACGTTCCGTGGGCTGGCAGTGATCTCTACCTCGGTGGCAGCGACGACGTTCGCGAAAAGCTTTACGACGTCGTCCCGTGGGCATTGTTCAACCTGCTCCCGCTGCTTGGTCTCACGATCGTGTTGCTGATGACGCTCTTGCTCGCCAAGCCGGTCAAGGGCGCCAGGCCCAATGTCACGCCTGCTTTGGCCTTCGGGTTCCTCGGGCTTGGCATGGTGATGGTTGGCATGATTGGCACGGCGCTCTTCGCCATTGACGATCTTGGCCTCCAGGGCACGGTCTTTGACGAAGGTGCCTCGATCTACGTGGTCTACGGCACCGTTCTTGCTGCACTCGGCGGCATGGCCCATTGGGCGCCGAAACTCTGGGGCGTCACTCTTCAGGTGGCCAAATTGCTTCCGCTCGCTGGCCTCGGTGTACTTGCAACGGTGCTTGCGTCACTGCCCAGCTACGTCGCAGGGTTCGACGAGCCGCGCGACATCTACGCCATTCTTGTCCTCGTGGGGCATATCCTCATGGCGCTGACCGTGCTGGGCTTCATTGGCCTCCTCATCACCTCGGTGATGAGTTCAGATGGTGGCGCCGAAGCCGATCCGTACGACGGGCAGACGCTCGAGTGGGCCACGGCCTCTCCGGCGCCTGCGAATAACTTCGTCGATACACCAACGGTGATGTCGGCTGAACCACTGGTCGACAGTAAGTCGAATTACGGCCAAACCGACTCCGAGAAGGGCGAAAGCTGATGCAAGCTCTCACTGCCGGCCCAGTTGCCGCGCCGCGCCGCCAGATCATCGTCGGCACCACACTCGCCGTGGTTGCCATGTTCATGATGGTTGGCGGGATGCTCGCCGTCTGGTCCGAACAGCGCACCAACTTCGTCGAGCGAGACGGCAATTGGCTTCCCAGCGGTGCCGTCATCCCTGAAGTTGCTGCCAACGTCGCACTGATTGCGTTCATCGCCATCTGCACCTTTGCCCAGTGGGCGGTGTGGGCAGCCAAGCGCAGCGACCGCGGCCACGGCGTCTTCGCTCTCTCAGCTACCGCCCTCGTGGCGATCATGGTGATCAACGCGCAGGCGTTCATCTACTCCGAGATGGGCGTTGGTATCAGCGATGGTGCGTACGCCACCATGTTCTATGCGCTCACCGGTTTGTTCATGGCGCTGATGATCATCGGTGTCATCTTCTCCGTCGTCGCCGCATTCCGGTTCGTCGGGGGCCGCAGCGACAACGAGATCCTCGCCGCCCACGCCATTTACTGGTACGCCATGTCCATCATTTACACGGCCATCTGGTTCGTCGTCTACGTCACCAAGTGAGTTCTTGATGTTCACTACTGGTTCCAAACTCCTCATCGGCTCCTCCGTCTTCGCGATGGTTGCCGCGGTTGTCTACGGCGTAACGCAGAACGAGGCCCTCGGCATCGTCGGCCTCGTGTCGGCGGCATGCGCGCTTGCCTTCTTGGCAGGCGTCAACGTCTGGGCTGTCGACTCCAACCTTTCTGCTGTGAACGCCACTGCGGTTGCCACGTCCGAAGCATCCGACGACCCGCCCGGCGCCAGCATTTGGCCAATGGTCTTTGCCGTCGGTGCTGCCGCAGTGCTCCTCGGCCTCGTCACGCAGCAGTCGATCTTCACCATCGGCATCATCGTTCTCCTCGCCGCCGGTGCCCAGTGGGCCGTGCAGGCTTGGGCCGAGAGTGCATCGAACGATTCGACCACCAATGCTGCCGTCCGTGGTCGCCTCGCCAACCCGCTCGAGTACCCGTTACTCGGAGCGGTCGCCGTCGGAAGCATCGCCTACGCCTTGAGCCGAGTCATGCTGTGGCTCTCCAAAACCAACACGATCATCGCCTTTGTCACCCTGGCAACGGTGCTTGCCTGCATCGGGTTTATCTTTGCCGCCCGGCCGTCGGTTAAGCGTGGTGCCATCGGTGGCGTCCTGACTCTCGGGGCCGTCGCAATCGTTGCTGGCGGTGTGGCTGCCGGTGTCGACGGCGAGCGTGACATTCACGTCCACGAGACCATCGCTGCTGACGCTGCATTGTTCTGTGACTCGCCCGCCGAGTTCGAGATCGACGAAGGTGCCAGCCAGACCGTTTCAACCAAGGCAAGCACGTACACGATCTCACTGACTGCAGCTGGCAACCTCGTGTTCGATGTACCAGGCCCGGTCGACGCAGGAGCCGAAGCCATCTCGCTGCGTCGCTCGAATCCGAACAACATTGTGTTTCGCAACGACTCCGGCGAAGCGCGTCGCCTCACTCTCGATCTCGGTCCTGCCGCCGTCGAAGAGGGTGTAGCAGCCGCAGAAGATGGCCACAGCGCGGATGGCGGCGACAGCGCAGATGAGGAACATGGCGACAAGAGCGACCGCAACCTCACGTGCACGTCGCTCGTCGAAGACGGTGGCGCTCAGCTGATCACCGTCAAGTTTGACGAGCCCAGCTTTGCCTACGCCGACGACGCCCAAGCCTTCCGCTTCTACGTTCCCGGCACCGACGCCGAAATCGATGTGGTCGTGCCGTGACGTACGACCTGAACATGTCCCACCAATCACCGACCACGAAAATGCAGGCTGTGGAAACCACAACTACGTTGAGATCCGTGACATCCTCACGGCTCGTTCGCACACTCGTCGCATGCTCTCTCGCTGCGCTGGTCGCTGGCTGTGCAACTGATGCACCGCAAGATACCTGGCAGCCCAAGGGCCCGAATTCCCAGATGATCAACGACCTCGACTGGGTCGTCTTCGGTATTGCCGGTGTGGTCGGCGTCGTCGTCTTCTCAGTGCTGGCGTTCGCCATTTGGAAGTACCGCGATCGCGGACAGCCGATCCCTGAGCAAACTCACGGCAAGCCGGCGCTCGAAATCGGCCTCACGATTCTTCCGGCGTTGATCCTGGTCGGCATCGCCATCCCGACGGTTGGCACGATCATGGATCTCAACGAGACCGCCGACACCGAGTGCATTGTGAACGTCACCGGCCAGCAGTGGTGGTGGGAAATTGACTACCCGGTGCAAGACGGTTGCGGCGGTATCGACGAGCCCATCGTCACCTCCGGCCAGATGGTCATCGAAGCCGGCACCAAGGTGCTCGTGCGTGGTACCAGCCGTGACGTCATCCACTCCTGGTGGATCCCGAGCCTCAACGGCAAGCGTGACATGGTTCCCGGTCGGATCCACACCGTTCGGCTTGAGGCCGACGAGCCTGGCATATTCGCCGGTCAGTGCACTGAGTTCTGCGGCCTGAGCCATGCCAACATGCGCATGGAGGTCATTGCAATGAACACGGCAGACTTTGCGGTCTGGAAGTCCAATCAGACCCAGGACTACGTCGCTCCAGCTGTCGGATCACTCGCTGCTGAAGGTGAATCAACCTTCATTTCCCAGTGCTCACGCTGTCACCAGGTCGATGGCCTCACTGACTCGAACGACGAGCTGATCATCTCCCGTCCCGACCAGAACGTCTGGTCAGGCGCTGCGCCAAACCTCTCTAACCTCATGACCCGCAACACTTTCGCTGGCGCGTCGTGGGATCTGCTCAGCAAGCAATGTCGCCCCGGAGTCTGGGACGCCGATCCGAGCACCATTGGAGCGGCCTACCTCGACGGTGTCACCGAAACCTGCCTCAATGAGGTTGAACTCCGTGAGTGGTTGCGCAATGCACCGGCCAAGAAGCCGATGTACGCCGATCCCGAACTCCTCGAAGAGACCGACGGTCTTGTTCGTGGCATGCCCTACCTCGCCCTGAGCGAGGACCAGATCGACCAATTGGTCGCCTACCTGCTCGAGCGCAAGTAAGGAGCTGACGTCACATGGCAATCATCGAACGCCCAGCCGAAGCACCGGCCACCACCAATCGTGGATCGGCCCCCACTCCCAAAGCATCCACCAATTACGGCTACCTCCGTCGTCCTGTCGAGACGACCGGATGGCGCTCGTGGGCCTTCACTGTTGATCACAAGAAGATCGGCATCATGTATGGCGCTGTTGCGATGTTCTTCTTCATCCTCGGCGGCCTCGAAGCTGCCCTGATCCGTCTGCAGCTTGCTGGTCCTGACGGCACGATTCTGTCGGCCGACAAGTACAACCAGATGTTCACGATGCACGCCACCACGATGGTGTTCCTCTTCGTGATGCCGATGGCTGCGGCCTTTGCCAACTACTTCATCCCCCTTCAAATCGGTGCCCGCGACGTTGCGTTCCCCCGTTTGAACGCACTTTCGCTGTGGGTCTTTGTCTTCGGTGGCGTGTTCCTCAACACGTCGTGGTTCCTCGGCGGCGGCGCTGACGGCGGCTGGTTCATGTACGCACCGAACAGCTCGGTGCCGTTCAGCCCGACCAACGGCGTCGACTTCTGGGGCCTCGGCCTCCAGATCACCGGCATCGCTTCGCTCGTGGGTGCCATCAACTTGATCGTCACGGTCCTCAACATGCGGGCACCGGGCATGTCGATGATGAAGATGCCGATTTTCACCTGGATGGCTTTCGTCGTCCAGATGCTGCTCCTGTTCGCCATCCCCGTTATCACGGTGGCGCTGTTCCTGCTGATGTTCCAACGCAGTTTTGGGGCTCAGTTCTTTAGTGTCGAAGCTGGCGCCGATCCGTTGCTCTGGCAGCACTTATTCTGGATCTTCGGGCACCCCGAGGTGTACATCCTTGTGTTGCCGTCTTTCGGCATCATTTCCGAGGTTCTTCCGGTCTTCTCCAAGAAGCCACTGTTCGGCTACCCGTTCGTCGTCTTTTCGGGTGCTGCGATTGGCTTCGTCGGCTGGGGCGTGTGGGCCCACCACATGTTTGCTTCCGGACTCGGCCCGGTCTCAGTCGCGGTGTTCTCGGTGGCCACTATGGCCATCGCCGTGCCAACCGGCGTCAAGATCATCAACTGGACCCTCACGCTGTGGGGCGGCAAGTTGACGTTCACCACGGCGATGCTGTTCGCTGTCGGCCTCATCGTGCAGTTCACGATTGGTGGTCTCTCGGGTGTCACGCACGCCGTGGCTCCGTCTGACACGCAACAGACCGATACCTATTACATCGTCGCTCACTTCCACTACGTCATCTTCGGTGGTGCCGTGCTCGGGCTGTTCTCCGGGTTCTACTACTGGTGGCCGAAGGTCTTCGGCAAGCTCCTCAGCGAGCCCTTGGGTAAGTGGAACTTCTGGTTGATGATCGCTGGTATGAACCTGACCTTCGGTCCGATGCACATCATTGGTCTGCAAGGCCAGCCACGCCGGATGTACCGCTGGACCGAGTTCCGGGCGGGCGAAGGCTTCTTCAACCTCGGATTCTGGAACCTCGTCGCCACGATTGGCACGTTCATCCTCGGTGTCGGCATCCTGCTCTTCCTGATCAACGTCTGGATCACGCATCGCCCCAACTCCAAGACCCCGCCAGCACCTGCTGATCCCTGGGACGCGCGCAGCCTCGAATGGATCACCAGCAGCCCGCCGAAGGAGTACAACTTCGCGCGCACACCGCAGGTGTCTCAACTCGACGAGTTCTTCCACCGGAAGTACGAAGATGTCGGTGAGGGTGACAAGCACGAGTACGTGCAAAAGATGACCGGCGAAGAGGTCATTCAGTTCGAAGAGGACAACGCCGACCCGAACATCCACCTCCCGGCTCCGTCTTACTGGCCGATGGTTCTAGCGTTCGCTCTGCCAGTCATGGCATATGGTGTGATTTACAACACGCTGTTGATCGTCGCCGGCGGTGCGATCGCGACGATGGCAATGTTTGGTTGGGCTCTCGAGCCGGCCGACGCTGAATCATCTGACTTCGACCCACCGGTCGAGGGCGACGAGACGAGCAAGGAACTCGCCAATGTCTGATTCGCTCATCTCCGAAACGGTGAAGGACGCCGTCCAGATCGCCAAGGACCATAATGGCGACGTGCACGAGCACGACGTCCACGCTGGCGACAATCATTCTGATGATCACGGTGGCCATCACACGTCACTTGGTCTTTCGAACACGAAGTTGGCCATGTGGCTCTTCCTCGGTTCGGAATGCCTGCTGTTCGGTGGCCTGATCTCCACCTACATGCTCTACCGCAACCGCCACTCGGAAAACCTGGGGCCTGATCAGCTGTGGGATATCCCGTTCACGTCGGCAACGAGCTTCGTGCTACTCACCTCGTCACTCACGATGGTGCTGGCCGTGTCGGCAGCGAATCGCAAGGACCTTCGCAATACAAAGATCTACCTCGGTGTCACGGCGCTCCTCGGTGCGCTGTTCCTGGCCGGTCAGATTTACGAGTTCACCGTCTTTTACCGTGAGGGCTTGGGGTTCACCACCAGCTTGTTCTCCTCGAGTTTCTTCACTCTCACAGGTTTCCACGGCGTGCACGTTTCGATCGGCATCATCATGCTGGTGGCGATGATTGGCATGCTGTCGAAGGAAAAGGTGTCTGGCGACGAGGCAGAGGCGGTCGAAATGGTCGGGCTCTACTGGCACTTCGTCGACATCGTCTGGATCATCATCTTCACGCTCGTCTACCTGATTCCGGCTTAATCAATGACTGACACACTTGAAACTCCCACCGCCCACGACGACCACGGTGCCGACGTGCACCATGGCCCGAGCGATAAGCAGTTCGTCACGATCTTCTTTATCCTCGCCGCGATAACCGCAGTCGAGGTGGCCGTCAGTTACATCGACATCGGCGCGCTCTTCTTGCCGGTGTTGCTCGGTCTGATGATCGTGAAGTTCTTCACTGTCGTGCTGTACTTCATGCACATCAAGTTCGACAACAAGCTGTTTGGCCGGCTGTTCTACATCGGCCTCGGCCTGGCTGTCTTCGTGTACGTCGCAGCGCTGTCGACGTTCCAGTTCTTCGCCGGCTGATCCCTGGCCCCACGTGACCGACGCCGCCGTTGCACGACTGGGCGCGATGACAACTGGGTTCTAGAATTACGTCTGTGATCGAGCAGGCCAATGACCTTGCCGCCGCCGCGGATCCCTGGAGGTTTCAGTGGCATCCCGAGGTGTGGCTCCTTGTCGCATTCTTGACGGGTGCGTTTGTGTATATGGTGCGCGTGATCGGCCCGAAGGCTGTGCCGCTGGGCCAGCAAGCAGTCACTCGGAAGAACATCTACGCCTTTGTTGGTGCGATGGTGTTGCTCTGGGTTGCGAGCGATTGGCCACTGCACGACATCTCCGAGGAGTATCTGTATTCCGCGCACATGTTGCAGCACATGATGCTCAGCTATTTCCTTCCGCCATTGGCCCTCATCGCGACGCCGCCGTGGCTGTTGCGCATTCTGATCGGTGACGGTCGGCTCTACACCGGTCTGAAGTTCCTCGCCAAGCCGGTGATTGCCGGTGTGCTCTTCAACGTCGTGGTCATCATCACGCATATCCCGATGGTCGTGAACACCTCGCTCGACAACGGCCCATTCCACTACTCACTGCACGCCCTTGTGGTGTTGCTCTCGCTTCTGATGTGGATGCCCGTCGTGGGCCCATTCAAAGAACTCCATATCGGCCCACTCGGTAAGTGCATTTATCTGTTTCTGCAGTCGGTCATTCCGACGGTGCCTGCGGCTTGGTTGACGTTCGCTGAAGGAGCGGTTTACAAGGAGTACGACATTCCGGTTCGTGTCTTCGGGTGGAGCGTCACTGTCGACCAGCAGTTGGCCGGCGGCATAATGAAATTGGGCGGCTCGACGTTCCTGTGGACCGTTGTCGTGTACATCTTCTTCAAGCGCTTCGCCAACGGCTACGGCGAGTCGCAGGATTATCGCCGCCACGATCTGCCGTCCTCAGGCGAAGCTGACGATGTGCTCACGACTGCTGACGTCGAGCGTGAGTTTGCCGCCCTGTCGGCTCCACCCGAGGACCGCTGACCGATCGGGTCGGTCACTGCGTCGCTCAGGGTGCGAGGCCTTGGCGCGTTATTGCGAGGCGGTCACAAGTGGCGTTCGCGAATGGCACAGCACTTTTCATTGCCTCTGGGCCCCGGGTCAGGGAAGCTGTCATCAGAACACAGGAGGGCTCGTGCGGAGCGAATGTGAAGTGCGAGTGGGCAACGCATCACTGTTGTCCACTTCGCACTTCCGTCGAGTTGCTCAATTCGTTGGTCGAGAAACAGGTCAGGGCCACGCGGCAGGACCCCTGTAGCGTCTTGTTTCGTGATTGATCAACGGCTACTTCGAACCGACCTCGATGGTGTGAAAGCTGCATTGTCGCGTCGTGGTTGGCCACAACTGATCGACGACGTTGACCAGGCAGCGCAGCTTGATGCACGGTTGCGTGTGATCCAAGCCGAGCGCGACGAGATCCGCGCCGAAGTCAACTCGATTTCGAAAAGCGTGGGCGTGCTTCGCCGAGATGGCAAGGCCGATGAAGCCGAGGCGTTGCAGGCGCAGAGCCCGGAGTTTGGGGGCCGCGAAAAGTCGCTCGCCGGCGAGCACGATGATGTGTCGGCGCTGCTGAGAGACCTGTTGCTCGCCATACCGAATATCCCCCACCCCGATTCCCCCGACGGTGTGAGCGACGCCGACAACCCGGTCATCATCGGGCCCGTCGGACTCAACGCCGAGTTCCCCGATTGGCAGCGCGTGCCGCACTGGGAAACTGCCGAAGCGCTTGGCATCCTCGACAACGAGCGCGCAACAAAAATCTCGGGCGCGATGTTTACGATGCAGCGCGGCGCCGGTGCGACCATGGCGCGTGCGCTCACCCAGTTCGGTCTCGATCGCAACGCTGACGTCCACGAAGAGATCCGTCCGCCGTCGCTCGTGACCACGGCGACACTTACCGCCACCGGACAGTTACCGAAGTTCGCCGACGATGCGTACTCGATCGAACGTGACGACCTTTGGTGCGTGCCGACGGCCGAAGCGTCGCTGACGTCGCTGTTCAACGATGAGGTCCTGGAAGACACCGATCTTCCGATCCGGCTCATGGCCTTCAGCCCGTCGTTCCGACGTGAAGCTGGTTCGGCCGGACGCGACACGCGCGGCATGCTGCGCGCCCACGAGTTCGACAAGGTCGAGATGCTCGCGTTCGCGCTGCCGGAACAGGCACCGGCACTCCTCGACGACATGATCGGGCGGGCTGCAAGTGCAATGGCCGACCTCGGCCTGCCCTACCGCGTGATTGAGATCTGCACCGGCGACATGGGTCAAAGCCATCACCGCACCTTCGACGTTGAGGTGTACGCGCCGGGCGTCGACACTTGGCTTG
>CAWUXP010000313.1:0-2792 GCA_963926495.1 Candidatus Ilumatobacter herschelensis | reverse complement strand
ACCTGGCTGGAAGTTGATCGGGCCGATGCTCACCCAGATGCGTGCCCCGTTGAAGGTTTGGCCGACGCCGGGCACCATGGGCAGCAGCAGCAGGAACGCGCCGGCGACAAAGAACAGCCACTTTTTGTTGGCCAGGTCGGTCGTGCGTTGGACGAACAGCAGGGTGCCGACGAAGATCCCGATGGCCATCAGGCTCCAGGTGGCTTGAAGGCCGGCGAGGCGATCGTCGAGGCGCGTGATCATCACGAAGCCGATGCCGTGGAGGAGTGCGGCAAGGGGTAGGAGTGTGCCGTCGGCGCCGCGTGCAACCAGACGCACGACGATGTGCGCGCACACCAGCAGGCCGAGCAGGATGCCGACAAACACGACGATTCCCGGCGGGATTTCGGCGTTCGTGCCGAGCGCGGCGACGGCGTAGGCAACGGCGGTGATCAGCCCAGCCATGACGATCAACGTCAGCTCGGTGTTGCGCCGCCGGGAGGCAATGGGCGAGCGCGCCCGGTGGACTGGTTGATCGTCGGTGAGTACGTCAGCCATCGCGATCAGGGCACCGTTGTGGTCGCGGTAGCCCTAGTTGTCGGAGGCGCAGCTGTCGGAGGTGCAGTTGTCGCCACGGTGGAGGTGACGGCACTGGTTGGCGCAACAACTTCGACCGTCGTGGGTGGCACCGTGGTGGTCGTGGTGGTCGTTGTCGTAGTGGTCGTGGGGATTGTCGTGATGAATTCGACTGCGTCGCCGCGCTCGCCGAAGCGCGGGCGGGCCTCAATTGCCTCGATGGTGTCGTCGTCGAGGATGTTGCGGGCCGGGCCTGGCGAATCGACTGTCGGGCCAAACCAGAGCACACCATCGGTCTGTCCCTTGTAGATGGTGGCGATGTCATCGTCGTTGAACTCGATGTAGTAGCCGCCTCGTGCCCAGGAAGCGAAGAACGCAAAGCCGACCACAATCGCTGCCGCGAGCAGCATGCTGAGAATGAACCGCTTGGGGCCGCGGTCGGACTTCTGCTTCGCCTCGACAGGTTCGTCGGCATCGGCTGCCAGCGCGTTCGCATGGCTGTCGGCGTCGATCGAGAGGCTGCCTGCAGGTGTCGGGTCGACGTCATCGGCCCACAGGGGGACGACGTCGATTTCCAGTGTCGGGTCTGGCGGGTCGTCGCCTTCGAGGACGTCGACGATGATCACGGTGATGTTGTCGCGGCCACCGGCTTCGTTGGCTTGGTCGACGAGACGTTCGGCGGCCTCTTGCGGGTCCTTCAGGGTGGTGATTGTCTCGAGGATGTCGGGGTCGGCAACTTCGTCGACGAGGCCGTCGCTGCAGAGCAGGAACCGGTCGCCACGGATGAGGGGCAGCGTCCACCAGTCGACTTTGACGTCGGGCTCGATGCCGAGTGCGCGCGTGATGATGTTGCGACGCGGGTGGGTGCGGGCCTCGTCTTCAGTGATGTGGCCGGTCGACACCAGTTCTTGGACGTAGCTGTGGTCGATCGTGACGCGGCGCAGGCGGCCGTGGCGCAGCAGGTAGGTGCGGGAGTCGCCGACGTTGGCGAGCACGAGGGCTTCTGATGGCTCGGCAGCCCTGATCGGCGTCATTTTCCCGTCGTCGTTGACGTCGAGGTTCGGTGCGCCGCGGCCGGCGAGGTTGTCGCCGATCACGGCAATTGCGGTGACGGTGGTGCCCATGCCGGCCTGGCCCGGGTTCGCGATTGCGGCACGAAAAATGTCGCCGTTCGCATTTGAGATCGAGTCGACCACGGTGCTTGCTTCGGGCAGGCCCTCGACGTCGAGATCGGCACGGATCCGCTCGACAGCGATCTGGCTCGCGACCTCGCCGGCTTCGTGACCACCCATGCCATCGGCGACGACATACACACCGTCGACAGCGACGAGATTGTCTTCGTTTTGCGCGCGGATCTGGCCCGGGTGGGTGGCTGATCCCCAGTTAAGCGACGCCATTATTGCGCCTCAATCACGGTGGTGCCGACCTGGATGCGGTCGCCGGGATGGAGGAGCTTGGCGCCCACAATCTTGTTGCCGTTGTGGAAGGTTCCGTTGGTCGACCCAAGGTCTTCGAGCATGGGCTGGCCTTCGTAGTCGTAGATGCGGAAGTGCAATTGGGAGATGAAGGAGTCGTCATCGATCGTGAACGAGCAGCTCGGATCACGACCGAGCGTAATCTCGCCGACCATGGCCACAGTGGTTCCGCGGCGCGCGCGCGGTTCAAGGATCACCAGGCGGCCGACGCGGCCGGAGCGGCCCTTCTGTGCTTTTCGTGGCTGTTGGGCTGGGCGTTGTTGGGCCGGGCGTTGTTGTTTCGCTGTCGGTGCGACGTCTTGACGCTGCTGAGCTGGCCCGGCCTGCGCGGGCAGCTGTTTTGGTGTGCGGACTTCGCTCCACACTGCCCAGAGGACTCGTGCGAAGAAAAGATAGAGCAGGCCAAGGAGGGCGAACTTTAGAATGTTGAGGATCTGGTCGGTCATCGCGGCTGTGTTCCCTGGGTGGGCAGCCGGACGCTCGGGCTCAAGATGCCTCGAAGCGGACGTGGGTCGAGCCGAAGCTGATGATGTCGCCATCGGCGAGGCGCTGCTCGCTCACGATGCGCACGCCGTTGATCATCGTGCCGTTGGTCGACCCGAGGTCGACGGCGACGTAGGCCTTGGTGCCGGTCCGGATCTCGGCGTGGTTGCGGCTGACGTTCGTGTCGTTGATCGCAATCGTGCTCTCGGGCAACCGGCCAACGGTGGTGACGGTTTCGCCGAGGGTGACCCGTTCGCCGGACGGCAGGACGAGGGAGCC
>CAWUXP010000312.1:0-5122 GCA_963926495.1 Candidatus Ilumatobacter herschelensis | reverse complement strand
TTGCGGAATACACCGAGAAGTACGCCAACCCGTACGCGGCAGCCGAGCGCGGCTACATCGACGACGTGATCGACCCCGCCGACACACGGCGCAAGCTCGTTGCAGGGTTGCGGATGCTGTCCACCAAGCGTGAGGAACTGCCGAAGCGGAAGCACGGCAACGTTCCTCTGTGATCCACGGCTGAACGAGCGCTGTGAGCAACACAGAACCTCCAAGCTCGTCGGTGCCAACTCCCCCGGCGACATCGGTGCCACCCCCGTTATCTGAGGACCCGGCCCCTGAGGCTGCCCCGGCGCAGTTGTACCCACTCGACTTCGATCCTGCCGACCCTGCCCCAGATCGTCGGCCGATTCCGACCGTGCGATCTACTGCGCCTGCAGACGTTCGGCCCGCCCCACCAGCAGCAGCACCAGCCGCCCCACCAGCCGCCGCGTCACCACCGCCACCGCCACCGAGCCGACCCCCGGTCCACGATCTCAGTGACCTGCTCAGCCAGATCGGCGACGGCAGCTTCGCCGACACTCCAGGCGTCGGCGCCAAACTGACCGATCCGCGCAACGCCGAGCGCCCGATGGGGCTTGGCCCAGTCGCGATCAAATCGTCCGGAGCCATCGACTTCAATCCGGAGTTCGCATCGTTTGCCACCCGGTTCGCCGGGTTCCTCATCGATTCCGTTGTGACACTGGCAGCAATCGGTCCTGGCTTGCTGGTCTTGCTGATCGGCCCAGGGATGCTCCGATTCATCGGCATTGCCATTGCCATTATCGGCCTGGCGCTCATCGCCTGGTGGTACGGCTCGGCCGTGTCGACGTCGGGCCAGTGGGTCGGCAACCGTGTCACCGACACCAAGGTGGTCGACGTATCTAGCGGCAACCTGCTCGATCGAACACGCGCCACAAGTCGGTTCCTGATCCGGGCTCTGATCTCGCCGGTCTTCCTGTTCGGCTTTATCGTGGCCTTAACCAACTCGCAGCACCGTGCGTTCCACGACCAGTTCGCCAGCAGCATCGTCACCCGCCCGACGCGAGCGTCCTGGTCGATTGGCGACAATGCGTCGATCAACAATGCGTCCGACAGCAAACCAGCTCAATAGGCTGACGAACGTGAACATCACGATGTCGCCGGCCCCGACCGACGAAGAAGCTGCAGCAATCGTCGCCGCCGCCGAAGCACTGTGGCCGAGGGCTGCAGCACTGGGCCCGGTCAGTGACCCGCGCAACACCTCGTGGCGATTCAGCAGTCGCAGCTGGGCTCAGCCCACCCCGATTCGCCGCCTGCGCCCCTGGCGTTGATCCGATATCGCCGTCCCGGCGAGTTCCACTGGTATCTGCGACACTATGCAGATGACGTCGCCCTTCGACCCTCCATCCGGATCGAACCCGCCTCCGTCACAGTCGTCCGGCCCTGTGCTCCCGCCGATGGGTTCGCCGATGCCTCCGCCCCCGCCCTATCAGGGTGCCCCACCACCCGGCTACCAGGCCTATTCGCCAATGCCAAACACCGGCTGGGTTCGTGCCGGATTTGGCGCGCGTTTTGGTGCTTGGCTGCTCGACTCGCTCCTCTACGGCCTGCTTGTCATGGCACTCGCGATTCCTGGCATCGTGCTGCTGATCTCTTCGCTCGACGACTGCGTCTCTTTCAACAATGAGCTCATCTGCCCCAGTGACAGTTCGAGGGGCGGGACCATCGCGGGTGCAGCCGTGTTGATCCTGGCAGCACTGCTGATCGTCTTTGTCCTCTACGTGAGAGCACTCGGCAAGACAGGCCAGACCTGGGGCCGCAAGATCGTCGGCGTGAAGGTCGTCGGCGAGATGACAGGCGAGCCGATCGGCTTCGGCAAGGCACTCGGTCGAGTGCTCTTCGCAGGGGCCATCTCCGGGCAGATCTTCTACCTCGGTTACCTCTGGATGCTCTGGGATGACAAGCAGCAGACCTGGCACGACAAAGTCGTCGGCTCCATCGTCGTGCGAACCTGACACCGAGTCGGACACCATGGAGATCACGACGGTTGCCGATGACCTGGTTGTCATCCACGACGGCGCAAAAGTGCGCCGGTTCACAGACCTGGCCCCCGACACCGACCACGACCTCGACGGCGTGCACGTCCGAACGTTGGCTCGGCCGGCGGGAGCGCTGCTCTGCAGGTTCGCCACCGTCAACGACCTGCATTTCGGTGAGGTCGAGGCGGGCCGGCTCGGCGAGCACCCGACCGGTTCGGTGCAGCGTGTCCCCGAGTGCGCCGAGCCGTACCCCGAGGTGATGAACCGGGCTGCTGCCGCCGAAATCAACGCGCTCGGCGTCGCGGCGCTCATCGTCAAGGGTGATTTGTCCGTCGACGGGCGTCCGCAAGAGTGGGCGGCATTCGAAGCGTGTTACCGCGATCCGTTCGGCGATCGCTTGCACGTCGTCCGCGGCAACCACGACAGCTACCAGCACCAAGCCAGCTACGCCGGCGACCAATGGATTCAGCTCCCAGGCGTGAACGTCGCGCTGCTCGACACAGCACTACCGGGTGAGACAACCGGGCAAGTCACGGCCACACAGATGGCGTGGCTCGCCGACCATTGCAGCAACTCGCCATCGCCGGTGATCGCGATGGGCCACCACCAGCAGTGGGTCGGCGAGGCGAGCGGCCGACGCAGCAACACGTACTTCGGTCTACATCCCGACGGGAGCGACCTCCTCGACGAGGTTGCCACTCGCTGCCGCCAGCTCATTGGCTACACAGCCGGCCACACGCATCGCCACAGGGTCCGCACCATGACCGCGTCGCGCATTCCGACGATCGAGATCGGCTGCACCAAGGACTTCCCCGGCACGTGGGCCGAGTACCGCGTCTACGAGGGCGGCGTCATGCAGGTCGTGCATCGGATGTCGTCGCCCGAAGCGCTCGCGTGGAGCGAGCAGTGCCGGACGCTCTATGCCGCTGACGGTGTCGACTACGCCTCCTACGCGCTCGGTGCACTGGGCGACCGCTGTTTCAACATCGCGCTCCGCTAACGCTGCGGTGCGGTGTTCGAGGAAGGGACTGGCGGAAATTGTTTAAACTGGACACGAAGTTGAGGTTCGATTCGATCGGCCCTACGGTCATTTTTATGCACCTTCGTTCACTATTCGCGATGAGCCCCCGACGAGTTGCTGTGGTCCGGCTGGCTGCGTTGGCGTCGTTCGGAGTGACATCATTCGGCCTGGCAGCGTGCGGGTCGGCAGACAGACCTGCCGCGATTAGCCAGACGGTTGACTTCACCGCAACGGAGTATGAGTTCGGCGCCGACCCAACGACGGAGATTGTGTCCGGAACGACTGTCCGTGTCACGCTGACCAACAACGGGACACTGGACCATGAGATGCAGTTACTCGATGCCAACGGTCGCCTGATCGACCGGATCGAGCGGGTCGCGCCTGGCGGCTCGGGTGAGGTCGTCGTGAGCTTCGAAGAGCCGGGCGTCTACCAACTGATCTGCGACATCGACGACCACCTGTCACGCGGGCAACGTTCCAGTTTCACCGTCAATTAGCCGAGCTCTCCTCGTCAACGATCAGCGCAAAATGGTGGCGGCGGGAAATGATCCGCTGCGCAGTTCTGCGATGCTCGCCGCGATGATTGGCGCGGCGGTCACCGGGTCAGAACGCCCGGCAATATGGGGCGTCACGGTCACCTTGTCGTGGCTCCACAGCAGCGAGTCGGCGGGCAGCGGTTCGACATCGAACACGTCCAAGACTGCGGCGCGTAGTTGGCCGTTGAGTGCGTCGAGGAGCGCCTCGGTGTCGACGGTCGCGCCGCGGCCGACGTTGATCAGAACGCCGTCGCCCAGAGCCGTCAGTTCTGCAGCACCAATCACGCCACGGGTAGCTGCAGAGAGCGGAACCAGGTCGACGACAATGTCGCAGTCGGTAAAGAACTGGTCGAGCGGTCGGTCATGGTTCGAACGCGACCAGCCGAGAGTCGAAAACCCGTGGTGGGCACACGTATCGAGCACGACCTGGCCAATCGCACCCGCGCCGAACACCCCGACCGTGTAGTCACGCTGAAACACCGGTGCGACGTCGCCGCGCCACGTTTCCGCCGCTTGATTGGTGAGAAACCGGTCGAAGTCACGCTGAAAATGAATCACCCAACTCAGCACATAGAGCGCAATGTCGTTCGCCATGGCCGGGTCGACCAGCCGGACAATCGGAACGTCAGGGAGCGCATGGAGGTCGAGGTGGTCGAAGCCGGCACCCATTGTGCAGATCGCTTCGAGGTTCGGCATCGCGGCGAGCTGCTCGGCCGGAAGGCGCCACATGGCGACATGGGTAACGGCGCCAGGATCAACATCGTCGCCCGACCTGCGGACGTCGAAATCGGGCAGGTGACGGGTGAGTTCCTCGAGCCAGCTGTCGTCTTCACCACTGTCGACCAGGAGCATGTTCATGCCCTGATCCTACGAAACAACAGCCCAGCCAGCGGAGGACGGCAAGAGATGGCGGGAGTACCGAGTGCCGGGAACTAGTGGAGGGTGATGATCGTGAGCGCGGTGGGTGCCGCGAACTCCGACATCGGCAGCGGATCGATTTCGATGCGACTACCGACCACCTGCACGAGGTGGAGTTCGCCATCGGCGCTGGCCGCAATTCCTTTGGCGCGCACGACTCGCTCGTGCTGCCCGAGTGCTGCTCGCACAGCGGCTTCGACCGCGGCCGCATCGGCCATCTCGGGGAACGGCACCATGTGCACTTCATGTGCGTCGAACAATGAGGGGGTCGCGGTTGCCGCGGGGCCTTCGGGGCGGCGGCCACCGAGTGACAGAAAGCGGCCAGCAGCAACAGCGTTACCGGCGGGCTCGAAGACGGGCGTGTCGGGGGCAAGCTCGGCGAGGCGGCGGCGCGCCGTGTCGGCGACGTGCGGCTCGACGATGTCGGTCTTGGACAGCATGAGGAGATCAGCTTTGCTGATCTGGCTGTCGATCGCGTCTCGGGCTGGGCCTGCAAGATGTTCGGCGCCGAGTTGGTCGGCTGCGACCACGACGACCACACCGTCGAGGATGAATCCGGCCGAGTTGCCCCATGGCGTCATGCGGTCGGGGTCAGCGACGCCGCTCAGTTCGACGACCACATGGTCGGGCGGGACGTCGCGGGCGCG
>CAWUXP010000311.1:0-10211 GCA_963926495.1 Candidatus Ilumatobacter herschelensis | reverse complement strand
CCGGTCATCGCGAACTTCTTGGAGAAGGTGTACAAGATCACCGTGCGCTCGGCCATGCCGGGCAGCGCGGCGATCGAGGTGGACGTACCCGAATACCGCATCTCGAAGTAGGCCTCGTCAGACAGGACCCACAGGTTGTGTTCGATCGCGATGTCGGCGATTGCCTGCATCTCTTCCAGGCTGCTTTCGCAGCCGAGTGGGTTCTGCAGGTTGTTGTAGATGATCGCCTTCGCGCCGGACGCCGCAAGCTCGCTGATTTGATCGAGGTCAATCCCAAAGCCCGTGGGGGTCTCGTGGTAGCGGTACGGCATTGCCTTGCCGCCGAAGTACTCGACTTGGCTCTCGTAGATTGGGTAGCCAGGGTTTGGGTAGAGCACGCCATCGCCTGGGTTCATCAGTGTTTGGATGAACTTGGTGATCACTGGCTTGCCGCCTGGCTGTACGACGATGTTTTCAGGCGTGAGCGGCATGCCGCGGTCGCTACCAATGTTCGCAGCGAGTGCCTCGCGGAGTGGCGCGATGCCAGCGGCTGGGCAATAGCCAGTCTTGCCGTCAGCGATCGCAACGTTCATTGCTTCAACGATGTTGCCGGGGGTAGGGAGATTGATGTCGCCGAGGTGAAACGGGTAGATCCGGTTGCCCTTGGCGCCCCATTCAGCGGCTGCTTGGGAGACAGCGAAAGCCGTTTCGGTACCAAGTTGATCGAGTCGTCTCGCCAGCGCCATGGGTGAGTTCCGTTTCTATGCATACGCGCCGACCGAGGTGGGCGTCTGTTGAATCGACTGACGTTAACAGAATGTCAAAGAGATCGGTCCACAATATGGAACTGGTCCACCATGCGGGACAGCCGTTGAGCTTGGGTTCAGGGTCGAAAGACCGCAGCCTTTCGATCCAGCATCGGTGATACTGGAGAGATGAAGCGATCTCCGCTCCGCCACGTGTCGATCCACGGCCACGCTGTCGGATACCGGAGGATGGGCCCGATGCATCCGACGGCCGACACGCAGACCATCCTGTTGATCCATGGGCTCGCCGGGAGTTCCAAGACCTGGGATGCGGTTATGCCCGTGCTTGCTGAACAGTTCGACGTGATTGCCCCCGATTTACTCGGGCATGGCGAATCAGCCAAACCGGTCGGCGACTATTCCCTCGGCGCTTTCGCAAGCGGTCTCCGCGACTTCCTCGCCGTTCTCGACGTTCCGACCGTCACCATCGTCGGCCATTCATTCGGAGGCGGCGTGGCGATGCAGCTCGCCTACCAGCATCCGGAGCTGCTTGACCGTCTGGTCCTCGTCGGCAGTGGCGGGCTCGGACGCGAGGTCAGTTGGCTGCTCAGGATGCTGACGCTGCCTGGTTTCGAATACGTGATGCCGTTTGGCTTTCCGAAGCCGATGGTCGAACTCGGAACGACCGTGGGTCGATTTGCTGGCCGCCGCGGGCTCCGCAGCAAGCGCCTCGGCGAGATGTGGCGGGCATATTCGTCGCTCGCTGGCGCACCGAATCGAAGAGCGTTCGTCCGCACGATGCGTGGCGTGATCGAACCGGGCGGGCAAATGGTCAATGCCTCCGATCGGCTGTATCTGGCAGCGCGTGTTCCGACGCTGCTCGTGTGGGGTGATCGTGACGGCGTTATCCCTGTCAAGCACGCTCACGCAGCGCATGCCGAGATCGCACGAAGTCGACTTGAAATCATGGAGGGGTTCGGTCACTTTCCGCATGTCGAAGACCCAGAGCGGTTCGTCGAGGTGCTCATCGATTTCCTGCTGAACACCGCAGCAGGTCCGGTCGGACCCGAACCACTGCGCGACGTGATTCTCGGCAACGTCAGCTGAGTTACCGCTCTCGACGCACCACGATCGATGCTTGGCCGTTGGTTTCATCGTGCAGCAGTACGTCGACGTCGGCGCGATCGAACGCGCTGGTCAGATCGCCGGCTGGGGCGTGGAATGCTCCGGGCTCGCCCTCGAGGCCGACTGCTGACAGCACCGACAGGATGAGCACGCCGCCGACGCGAAGGCGGCTGACGAACTCGTTGTAAAGGGCCGGCGATCGATATCGCTGGCACACGATCACCGCAAGAGCGGTCAATGCTGGCGGAAGCCCTTCATCGGTGTCCCAGACCTCAGCGTGAAGTTGGTGGCCAAGCTGTTGGGCGGCGCTCGCCAGCCGATTGATCGCGACTGATGACACATCGATTGCGGTGACGGTCAGCCCTCGCTCAGCTAGCCACAGCGCCTGCGCGCCGAGCCCGCATGCAATGTCGAGCGCCAGCCCGGCGGTCGGAATGATGTCGAGTAATTCTGGATGTGCACTGACGACGTCGGGCGGCGTTGCCCCAACGGAATCCGACGCTGCAGCCCAGCGTTCGTCCCAGCGCTGCCGGTCGGTGTCCATTCGATGAGCCTTCCACACCCGTGAAAGTCCTCCTGCGCCGAACAGCAGCAACGATGGACTGTGACGTCAGCCGAGATCCTCGGTCTGGCGGGGGAACCGTGGGATCATTTCGAACGTGACTGACATCGATGCCGCCGATACGAAGACCGACAACGCCTGGTTGTCCGAGGACGACCTCGCACTCGTCCGGTCGCGGATGCCGATTGTCTACGTCGATGCCGTGCCGGTGCGCGTTGACGGGTTGGGCAACGTCGAAGAAGTTGGCATGCTGCTCCGGCAGGGTGCCGGTGGATCGATCAGCCGGATGGTCGTGTCCGGACGGGTGCTCTACGGCGAGCGGGTCCGCGCAGCACTGATGCGTCACTGCGAGAAGGACCTCGGGCCCATGGCGCTTCCCCGGGTGCCAGCCAACCCGACGCCGTTCACCGTCGCTGAGTACTTCCCCGATCCTGCAGTGTCAGGTTTTCACGACCCGCGTCACCACGCGGTCAGCCTCGCCTACGTCGTCCCGGTCGACGGCGAGTGCGAGCCCACCCAAGAGGCGCTCGACCTCCATTGGTTCACCCCTGAGGAGGCTGTGAGTGACGACGTCGTGCTGGAGATGACCAGCGGCCACGACCGGCTGATCCGTCTGGCCCTCGCCCACGTCGGCAAGCTGCCGTAGCGATGCGCTCAAACTCGTACAAGAAATACGAAATGAGCCACTCCGCCCACCTCCCAAGTGGCGTATTCTAATTTTGGAATGCCAAACGGAGACGCGATTCACCGGACTGCCAGTGCGCTGCGAACAGCGCTCGCGGGCAAGCCCATGGTGCGATTCGATGCTCCATGCCTTGTCGGCCCGACGCCCCAAGCCGGCCGAGTGCTCGAATGGATCGAGAGCCACGGTAAACACGTCGAAATGGTGTGGGACGACAATGTCGTGTTACACACGCATCTCCGGTTGACCGGCTCGTGGCACGTCTATCGCCGAGGCGAGCCCTGGCGTAAGCCTTACCAGCAAATGGCTGTAGCGATTGAAGTCGACGACTGGGTCGCTGTGTGTTTCAACGCTCCGACCGTTGAGACGTATCGCGTCCCCGACAAGCGGCGTCATCCTGGCATGGGGCGTCTCGGGCCAGATCTCTGCCAGCCCCACACCGACCTTGGTGGCGTTGTCAACCTGCTCTTGTCGTACCGCGACGGTGCGGCGCAGATTGGTGAGGTTCTACTCGACCAGCGCGTCATGGGTGGCGTCGGCAACGTTCACCGGTGCGAAGTGCTGTGGGCGCAAGAGCTCAGCCCGTTTGCTCGGGTTGATGCATTGTCCGAGCACGATGCGGTCGGCATCGTCAACACCGCCGCCACGATGTTGCGGACTAATCTGGAGCGCGCGGACCGTTGCTCGGTGCCTGGAGCGGGTGGTGGCGTGGCTGTCTACGGGCGCAACGGGCAGCGATGCCACCGGTGCGGCGAAACCATCGACAGCCGGCCACTTGGTCAACACGGCCGGATCCTGTATTGGTGCCGTGGCTGCCAGAACCATCTCAGCCCGCCGCAAGCCGCCCGGTCGGACGACACGCCAATGGACCCGCATCCCGCGGCCCAGCTCTACCTCGCTTCGCTCCCCTGGAACCGCTGAGAGCTGCCGGGCTCGTCGATCTGGTTGGGTCGTTGCGGCGGCCGATCGTGACGGACCGTTCTCGGATCCACCGGATTTCGCTCGCCAACATCCGGGTTGCAATCAGCGCAGTGCGCAGACAGCGCATCGTCAATGCAGCTGTGGAGCTCACGGTGCAGTGTTGTGGAGAGGCCCATCGCGCCAGCATGACAATGGGTCGTCACGGAGTGCCGGGGTCGGCGACTGCTCTGTAGGAACGACGGGCTTCGCCGATGATCAGGCGCGGCCGAGGATTTTGGTGACGTCGATTTCAAGGACGGCCCGGTCGTCGCGTTCCTTCGGTTGCTGATAGCGGGCCGTGTAGCCGTCGATACCGGGTTGAACGTCGTCGGTCACCAGGCGAACCGGGCCCTCGAGGGTCAGCCAGCGGCCACCATCGACCTGGCAAACAGCGCCATGTTGGCCTGCGGCTTCCATGCGGCCGACGTTGATGGCTTTCTGCGAAGTCGCCCAGGTGATCACCCGAGCGACGCGCGCATCGGGGTCGTAGCTGAACCCGACTGCCACGACATGCGGGGACCCGTCGGTCCGCAACGTCGTGAGCGTCGCGAGATGCCGTTCCTTGAGGAACTCCATGACGGAGTCGTCGAGATGGTCAATGTCAAGCGCCATGCAGTGAGTCTGCCCGCTCTACTCGGTCGCAATCGCTTCGAGCACGTCCATGTTGCTTGCTTTGAATGACGGGTAGAGCGAAGCGGCGAGGCCAGCAACCACTGCAAAGACCATGACCACCACGATGATCACCGGGTTGAACGCCAGCTTGCTGATGACGTCGTCGGGTACAGCGAGCGACGCGATGACGCCGAGGAAGGTGCCGAGCACGATGCCGACCACAGCGCCGAAGGACGACACGATCACGGCCTCCCATCGAACCGACCGTCGGAGCTGACGCCGGTTCATGCCGACCGCTCGGAGGAGCCCGATCTCACGCGTTCGTTCGAAGACACCGAGCGCAAGTGTGATTGCAATGCCCAACACAGCGATGATGATCGACATCAGCAGCAAGATCGTGATCGTCAGCAACAACTGATTGATCTGATCTTCCTGGCTTTTGCGGAACTCGGCGTTTGTCTGGACATTTGCCTGGGGAAACTCAGCGGTGGCTGCTGCAACAGCAGCGTCACCCTCAGCTGCGGTAACGCCGTCGGCAAGCTTGGCAATAATGAAGAGATCGCGTGCGGGCGCATCGCTCACGGCATCGAGCGTGTCGAGGCTGATCAGCCAATTGCCGAACGTGGCATCGCCGTAGATGCCCGCCACCGTCAAAGTCGACTGGGCGCCGCTCTGCCACACGATGTCGATCGTGTCGCCGACCTGCTTGTCGAGGTCGTTGGCGGGGTCGCTGTGAATCAGTACCTCGTTCGGACCGAGGCCTGCGATGGCTCCGTCCTGCAAGTCAGGGTCAACCAATTTGTCGAACGCGTCCGGATTGATGGCGCCGATACTCTTCGATTCACCGTCAACTTGTCCGCTGGCCTGGCGGATTGGCGTCACGGCGTCCAGCTCTGGGAGAGCGTCAAGCCCCTCTGCCACTGCGGGCGACAGGCCGAAGAAATTGGGGTCCGTAACGATGTAGTCAGCGGTGATTGCGTTGTCGAGGACGTCGGTGATCGTGGCCCGCAACGACGAAGCAAAGACGGCCGAAGCACTCACCAGCGCAACGCCAATCATGAGTGCCGAGGCACTCGACGACGTGCGCCGTGGGGCGCGGACAACGTTGTCACGAGCCAGTACCCCAGGCACTTTGAAGAGCTTCGCGATTGGCCAGCCGATAGCTCGCGTCACTGGCGGAGCGATCGTCGACGAGACGCTGGCGACGCCGAGGAAAAGGGTCAGTGCGCCCAGGCCAGCGACGGTCGCCCAGAGTGCGGCAGAGCCTGGCTGGACGAACAGCCCGATGATGAGGAGCAGGGAGCCGACCGCGGTGACGACAGCGCCGATGATCAACTGTTGCTTCTTCAATGCATCGAATCCCAACTCAGGTCGCATCGCTGCGACCGGAGGGATCGTCGAGGCGCGACGGGCTGGGACGAATACCGAGAGCATCGTGACGCCGATACCGACCACAGCTGCAGCGACGAACGTGCGCGGTTCGAGAACCGTCGACGTGTCGGGGAAGCCGGCGCCAGCCTGGTTGAACGCCCAGACGATGAAGCGCGACACACCGATGCCGCCAAGGATCCCGAGCGCGGTGGCGATCAGGCCGAGGACGAAAGCCTCGGCCACGATCATGCGGCGAACCTGCTTGGCGGATGCGCCCACGGCGCGGAGTAGTGCCAGCTCACGCAGTCGCTGCCCGATGGTGATTTGGAAGATGTTGTTGATGATGAAGGCGACGATGAATGTCGTGATGAATGCAAAGATTAGGAGGCCGGTTCCGAAGACGCTGATGAATCCGTCGACTTCGCTCTGGCCCTCGGCGGCGAGTACCTCGCCGGTAACGACTTCGGTTCGAGGGGGGAGCACGTTCTCGATGGCGGTTTGAACGGCGGTGGCATCGGCGCCGTCGGCGAGCCCGATGTCGATGGCGTCGACCTTGCCACCAGAACCAAACTTCTCGATGGCGGTCGGAATGTCGACGGCAACGACCGACGCTCCGAGGAAGCCGTCGGAGTCGGCGGCCCCAATGGTGCCGACCAATGTCGCTGAGTGGGTGCCGGTGTCGGTGAGGTAGTTGACGGTGTCACCGACCGAGTAACCGACGCGGTCAGCTGAAGCCTTGTCGACCACGACCTCGTCAGCGCCGCTCGGGGCCCGCCCGTCCTTCAACGTGACTCCCTGAAGACCGCCTTCGCCAATGTAGGAAAAACCGAGCGCTGGGCCACCGGTGGTGGCGACGACGTCGCCGTCCTGATCAAGGAGTTGGGCAAAGCGGGCGAGCGAGGGCTCGATGATCTCGATGCCCTCGATGCCTTGGAGGCCGTCAGCGATCGTTGCATCGATCGGGTCTCGGTTGCTGTCGCCATCGAAGACTTCGGCGGCACGGACTTCGAGGTCGACTTCTGAGACGAGTTCGTCGAACAGGCCGGTGAATGTGGCCCGGAGGCTGTCGGCGAGGACGAAAGAACCAACGACGAATGACACCCCGGCAGTCATCATGAGAGCGATGGAAATAGTGCGCCCGAGGCGGGCGCGGATGCTCTTGCGCGCGAGTAGCGCTGTTGATGAAAAACTCATGTCAGCTTCCGTGCTGCTTCATCTGGTCGATGATCTGATCGGCGGTCGGATTGTTGAGCTCGCCGACAATCTTGCCGTCGCCAACGAAAACGACACGATCGGCGTATGACGCTGCGCCAGGGTCGTGGGTCACCATGACGATGGTCTGGCCGAATTCGCGAACGGCGCGCCGCATGAAGTCGAGAATTTCGGCGCCGGTCTCGGAGTCGAGGTTGCCGGTCGGTTCGTCGGCGAAGATGATCTTCGGGCGCGAGGCAAGCGCCCGAGCCACAGCGACACGCTGCTGCTGGCCACCTGATAACTCGCTGGGTCGGTGCTGTAAACGGCCCTGGAGCTTGACGGCGGTGACGACCTGGTCAATCCAGGCAGTGTCGCCAGTCTCGCCGCCCAACATCATCGGGAGTTTGATGTTCTCCTCGGCCGTGAGCGTCGGAATGAGGTTAAAGGCCTGAAAGACGAAGCCGATGTCAGTGCGGCGAAGCTCGGTCAGATCCTTGTCGCTCAGCTTTGCGAGGTACTTGTCGCCGATGTAGGTGGCGCCGGAGGTGAGGGTGTCGAGACCGGCCAGGCAGTGCAGTAGCGTCGACTTACCGGAGCCGGAGGGGCCCATGATGGCCGTGAACTTCCCGGTCTCGAAGGAGACTGTGACGTCGTCGAGGGCTTTCACCTCGGCATCGCCGGTGCCATAGATTTTGCTGGCATTGACAGCACCGGCCGCAGCAGTTGGCGCGGTCGAAGCGGGGGCAGGACTCGGCATTGCAGCAGTCATAGCAAAGAGCCTGCCGAACATGGCCCCAGGAAGCATCCACCCTGTGGCGGTTCTCCGTCACCCTGCAGGTTGATCGTGCAGCCCTGTCACACTTTGGTCTGGTCGGAGTTTGACACTCTTGTCCACGGGTCGGCCGCTGCCGCGATCGCCGGTGGAGATGTCATTACAACCAGTCGATTGGTCGGCCGATTGCAGCTGAGATTTCGCTGATAACAGCCAGGCAGAGGATGTCGCGAACCAACCGTGCCAGCCGGCTGATCTCCTTCCGGGGGGTGGATTGCCGTACGCTCTGCGGTTGATGGCGTGCGTCTCTTGCTCACGGCCGCTTCCGGACGGCGCGCGGTTCTGCCCGTTCTGTGGGCACGAAGTCGTTGGCGCCGCCACTGAGGAGCGCCGCGTCGTTACCGTGGTATTCGCTGATCTCGTCGGCTACACGGCGATGAGCGAGCATCTTGACCCTGAGCAGGTAAAACGTCTGATTGATGGCGCGTTCGAACTGCTTGTCGCCGACATCGTTGCATTCGGCGGTCGCGTCGACAAGATCCTCGGTGATGGCATTCTCGCGATCTTTGGCGCTCCGGTCGCCCATGAGGATGACCCCGATCGTGCCGTCCGTGCCGCAATGCAGATGCACACCTCGCTTGAGCGATTCTCGCGGAGTCAGTTGGACCGCGATGGCGAACTCCAGCTCCGGATCGGCGTGAACACCGGCGAGGTGTTGGTTGGTTCGGTTGCCGGCACTGCTGACTACACGGCGCTCGGTGATGTGGTCAACCTCGCGTCAAGGTTGCAGTCGCTGGCACCCCCCGGGTCGGTGTACATCGGTGATGGCACGGCTGCGCTCCTGAGCGACGAGATCTTGCGCCAGCGACTGGCTGATGTCACCGTGCGTGGCCGTAAGCAGGTCGAGCAGGTGTGGAACGTGCTTGGCCGTCAGCGACGCTTGCCCCGGTCTGGCACGCGCAGCGCGGTCCCGTTCGTCGGCCGACGACCGCAGCGCGAACTCCTCCAGTCGGTGATGGCAATGGTCGCCAATGGCCGCTCGGGTGTCGTTTCGGTGACCGGCGAAGCGGGCGCCGGAAAGACGCGGCTGGTCAACGAACTACTCGACGAGTTTCCCAGCCGGCGTGTCACAATCTTTGCCGGCGTGTGTGCGCCATACGGCGAAAACAACGTCTGGGCGCCGATTGCCACGGCGCTCTATCGACGGCTCGATCTCGACCTCTCGGTTCCCTCTGATCAGCTCCGCGCCCTCGCCCGGTCGAGAGCTGTGTCCCGGTACGACTTCCCCGCTGATGACCCGTCGCTCGATCGGTTCGTCGATGCCGCACTCCACATGCTTGGCCACTCGTCGGCGTTTGATGAGGTGAACCCAACTGAAGCTCGCGAGATGCTCTTCAGCCTTATTGTCGAGGGGCTCCGTCGGCGGTCGAGGTCCGGCCCCGTTGTCCTCTGGCTCGATGATCTGCAATGGGCTGACCCTCTTCTCATCGACCTACTCCACCGCATTACGCGGGGGCTCGTCGATCGGCCCTTCTTGATCGTTACTGCGCAGCGCGATGACGTCGATACCAACTGGCCGCCAGCCTCTGACCACCCGGTCACCGTCCGGATGCCACTCGATCCGCTGTCGCGGATCGAAGCTGACGATCTGATGTCAGCGATCCTTGGTGAGGCCTCGAACGATGTACTCGCCGACAAGCTGTACGAACGCAGCGGCGGCAATCCGCTCTTCCTCACCGAGCTTGCTGGCCTCGCCAAGTCGACTCCAGACAGCACGGAGTTGCCGGGTTCGCTGCGCGCGCTGATCGCTGCACAACTTGATCGGCTGCCTCCTGGTCAACGTTCGATTCTGGACAATGCGTCTGTACTCGGAGCTGGAGGCCCGCTGGAATCGTTGGAGCAGTTTGCCGTGGCGCTCGGCCAGTCGTACGAGTCGGCTGGCGTTGCCGCTCTGGAGGCCGAAGGTTTACTCGAGCTCGATGACGGGTGGTGGCACTTCCGCAGTGACGTCGTGCGGGAGGTCGCCTACCAGATGTTGACCAAACTGGTTCGAGCGCAGCGCCACGCAGGTGTTGCAGCGGTAATGGGTGACCTACCAAGGGTCCCAATCGAGTTGCTTGCCCACCACATGGCGACCACGGCTGAGCTGGTGGGCGAGATCGGGCCGGTCGCGGGTGTGTTGCCGGGTGCCAAGTCTCGTGCGGTTCA
>CAWUXP010000310.1:0-6077 GCA_963926495.1 Candidatus Ilumatobacter herschelensis | reverse complement strand
GAGCGCTGCATCGATCGCTGAAGTGCTGAAACAGACCGGCTACTCCACCTACTGCGCCGGCAAGTGGCACCTGACGCCGACCTCAGAGCAGACCGCTGCTGGCCCCTTCGACCGTTGGCCAATCGGGCTCGGTTTCGAACGCTTCCATGGCTTCCTGCCCGGCGAGGTCGACCAGTGGCATCCAATGCTGACCGTCGACAACCATCGCGTCGAGACCCCGACAGCCGGCAGGAAAAACCCCGACGGATCGACGAACGATTACCACGTCAGCGAAGACATTGTCGACGCATCGATCCGGATGTTGCGCGACCAGCAGCAGGTGTCGTCCGGCCGTCCGTTCTTCCTCTACCTCCCCTTCGGCGCACCGCACTGCCCGTTCCACGCCCCGCCCGAATTCATCGACCACTACGCCGGCCGCTTCGACGATGGGTGGGACCTCCATCGCCAGGCCACCTACGAACGCCAGCTGGAGATGGGCATCATCCCCGAGGGGACCGACCTTCCGCCGCGCAGCAACGCAGTACCCGCATGGGACTCGCTCGACGCCGATGCGCAGCGCCTCTACGCCCGCCTGCAGGAGACGTTCTGCGGCTTCGTTGATCACACCGATGCGCAGATCGGTCGGCTGATGGACGCGCTGCACGAAATGGGAATCACTGACGACACGGCCGTGATCTTCCTGTCAGACAACGGAGCCTCCGCAGAGGGCGGCAAACACGGCACCACCAACACCGAGCGGTTCCGCAACATGATGTTTATGGAGGTCGACGAGATGCTCGACGACATTCCGCACATGGGCAGCCGCCACACCGATCCGCACTACCCGATTGGTTGGAGTCAGGCGGGCAACGCGCCGTTCCAAAGGTGGAAGCGCGACACGCACCGCGGCGGCAACACCGACCCGATGATCGTGCACTGGCCGGCAAAGATCCCCGACGCCGACCAGGGCGCGATTCGTACCCAGTACCACCACATCACCGACCTGTATCCGACGTTGCTCGACATGGCCGGGCTGCCGGTCCCGACGCGCGTCAACGGCGTTGATCAACAACCGCTCGAAGGGCACAGCTTCGCCCCCACGATCAGCAACGGCGACACACCGAATGTCAAGACGACGCAGTACTACGAGATGTTGGGCAGCCGCGCCATCTGGCACGACGGCTGGACTGCGGTCACCTGGCACCGGCCCGGGACCGATTGGGCCGATGACCCGTGGGAGCTCTATCACCAGGACGTCGATTACAGCCAAGCCCACGACCTTGCTCGCGAGTATCCAGACAAGCTCGCCGAGCTGGTTGCACTTTGGTGGGATGAGGCCCGTGCGCACAACGTCTTGCCGCTCGACGACCGCGGCCGCGAGCGATTCATCGACCCGCTGCGACCAACCGCGTCGGAGGACCGAGATGTGTATCGCTACTTCCCAGGCAGCACGCCGATCCCGAACCCGTCACTTCCCCTCATCCTCAACTGCCCACACTCACTTACGGCCCGCCTCACGCTGTCCGATGGCGATGAGGGTGTGCTGGTCTGCCAGGGCGGCGAGCTGGCCGGCTGGTCGTTCTTCGTCCAGCACGGTCGCGCTCATTATGTCCACAACGTCTTGAAGATAGAGATGTCTGAACTCGTCAGCACCGATCCGCTACCGACCGGGCAGCCAATCGAGGTACGCGTCGACTATGCACCCATCGAGCAGGGGTGGGGTCGGGCAGTGATGTCAGTCGACGGCGCCGTCGTTGCCACGAACGAACGCATGCGGATCACGCCGATGGGTTACTCGATGGTGCAAGAAGGCTTCGCGATCGGAAAGAGTTGGGGCACGCCAGTCGCGTACGAGCACTACCAAGGTGCGTACGAGTTCACCGGCGACCTGCGCGTCGTCGAGCTGCGCACCGACCCCACCGGCCAGGTCTGGACACCGCGACCCGACTGGAAGACGGAGTAGTCATCGCCGTCCTGTACATCGGTACGCCAAACCATGTGCATCACGAACTCGCCGTCGCTGCGGCACGCTCCGGCAAGGCGGTGCTGTCTGAGAAGTCGCTCACTCGAACAATGGCCACAGCGCGCGAACTCGTCGACGGCGTCCGACTCACAAACGCCTTTTTCGTCGAGGGGCTGATGTACCTCGCACATCCGCTGTACAAGACAGTGGTCGACGTGCTCGGAGACGGCCGCCTTGGCGAACTGCGTTCGGTCAGCGGCCAATACGCGGCGAATATTTGGCATGTCGTGAACGCTGCTGGCGGTGGCACCCTCTACAACATCGGCTGCTATCCGGCGTCGCTCCTGCACCTCGTCGTTCAAACAATGTGCGGACCGGGTGCCTTCGGCGAACGTTCCGCCGTTGCCGTCGGTGCTCGCAACAGCGACGGCAACGTCTCCGATACGGCGATCTCCATCCGCTTCAACAACGGTGTCCTCGCCAGCCTTCAGTCGACCGACGAATACGGCATGGCACACGCATTTACAGTGACCGGCAACAACGGAACGCTGACCTTCGATACCAACCCCTGGTTGCCTGTCGCTGGCCGCAACCAACTCACGTGGCAACCCTTCGATGGTGTTGCCGAAGTGATCGTGGTCAACGACGATCATGACGCGTTCTTCCACCAGGTGCAGATGGTCGAGCGCCACGTCACAGCGGGCGACACCGAAGCAACCCGCCCGAGCCCGCGGCTCGACGACTCATTTGAGATCATGCAGCTCCTCACCGACTGGGAAGCCGCAGTGCCGGCACGACTTCTACGGCCCTAATTCTGATCGGTCGGCCACATCATTCGTGCGGGTTGTCACCGACGTCGGCGCAGCAAGCCCGACGCGCCTGTCGCCCACAACGCCCACCCCACGAGGACGGGCTGGAAGAGCAGCCGCGCGAAACGCTTGGAGTCCGTGTCCAGCCCGAACGCATCGGTGCCGTCGGCCCACTGGGCAATGTTGCCAGGGAAGATCGCCACGAAGAAGACCGCGACGATGACACCGACCAGCACACGCTGCGGACCGAACGCGATCAGTGCCGCACCGAGAGCCAATTCAACGACGCCCGACACGAGTACGACGACGTCAGCGTCGAGCGGGAACCAGCCCGGGACCTGCGCCTGGAAGTCCAGTCGTTGGCTCGTGAGGTGGGCAACACCAGAAAACACCAAGATGCCACCGAGTAACCAGCGTGCGATCGTCCGCACGCGGCTGTCATCTGCGCCGAGTTGCTCGAGTTCGACAAGATTCACAGACGGACAATACCGATACGCAGACGCAACTCTTCGATGAGCATCCGGTATTCCGCGCACCCAAGCTGGCCGCCACTGTCACACCGAGGTCAGACTTCGGTGTGACAGCGGTGGTCGAACTACTTCTTTTTTGCGGCATTCTTCCTCTTCGGTGCTGCCTTCTTTGCGGCAGCGCGATCGGCGATCATTTCGTTGACGACCCCGCTGCTCGCCGGGACGGCCTCGACGCCGTCACCACCGTTACGCATCATCTTCGGGCTGGGCTCGACTGCCCATTCGGCACCAGTCGCCTCGAAGAGGCGAGCAATCTCATCGATGTGCAGGTCGACGAGGTGCCAGAGGTCCGGGATCAGCTCACGATCAGAGATCAGGCCGAAGTCGAGGCGGTTTTCATAGCTGTGCACCGTGATGTTCAGCCCAACGCCGTCAGAGATCGTCGAGACCGGGATGTAGGCCTCGAGCTTGGCTCCGGAAAAATAGAGCGCCTCGCGGGGCCCTGGCACGTTCGAGATCACGACGTTGATCGGCGAATTCACTCGATCGGCGAGTTTGAGTCGTGACACCAGCCGAATCGCCGAGGCCGCAACGACCGGGGATGTGTAGTCCGCCGCGCGGCCGAGCGTGTCGGCGGGCACCAGGTCGAGCTGGCCCTTTGCCGCGTTCATCGCGTCTCGACATAACGCAACGCGTTCGACCGGGTCGGCGCAGTACGTGGGCAGGTCGGCAACGATGGCGGACACGCGGTTGGTCCACGGATCCTCTTCCTGACCTGTTCGGATCGACACGGGCACCATGGCTCGCAACGGCCCCTCGGGCAGTTGGTCTTTCTCGATCAGGTACTGGCGGAGCGCTCCGGTGCAAATCGCCATAACGACATCGTTCAAGGTGCCGCCGGTGGCGTCTTTTAAACGTTTGAGGTTTGGCAAATCAGCGGACCGCATTGCGAACCGACGGTGCGGCGTGACCGACTTGTTCCACGGCGTCGGCGGTGCAGGCGTCAGCGGAAAGCTCACCGACGAACTCGAATCGCCGGGGTGCCCTGCGGTGATCGAGCCGAGGGTCCTACGGACTTGCGTTGCGAGCCCGCTCACGCTCGTTACGCCCATCGAATCGGCAAGATCACGCAGCACGCTCAGCGAGAGGCGCATGCCCTTAACCGGGTTGATCGCAAGGTTCCGCGCCGCGGCTTGCAGCATCTCGGCGCGACTCGGCGGCTGCTCACCAACCCATTCGCGGTGTTCGAGCGGGTAAATCGCGTCAGGCGAATCGTCGGTGAACATCTTCAACATGATCACGCCGGAGGCGCCGTCGATCGTGGCGTGGTGGGTTTTCTGTAACAGCGCCCAACGACCGTCGGCGAGGCCTTCAATCACATAGGCCTCCCACAATGGCCGCGACCGATCCATTCGACGACCAACAATGCGCGCCACCTGTTCAGCGAGTTGGTCAGCAGCGCCGGGCGGGGCGAGACCAATGTGGCGAACGTGGAAGTCGAGATCGAAGTCCGCGTCTTCAACCCAATACGGCCGATCGAGTTCGAACGGCACTTCGACGACCTTGCGTCGGAGTGGTTCCAGGTGGCCCACCATGATCCCGAGCCGCTTGCGAACTTCCGTGAACGGATCGAAGCCAGGCGACGGCCGCTCGTAAATCGACAACCCATTGACATGGCCATAGGTATTCGCTGTTTCCATCAGCAAGAAGCTGACGTCCATCCCGGTCAATTGTTTCATCCTGCCCCCTTGGAATCGCGGCTTGCAGCTTCGTGCGTGGATGTGACGGATGTCAAACTCAGACCACGGTCAGGCTGGGAGTTCACGCAGTCGGCGGGAGAGATGAGACCATGTCGAGATGTCAAACCCCGCACTCCGGCTCGGTATCGATCTTGACGGAGTGGTCGCCGATTTCAATGCCGGGTGGACCGCACTCCACAACGCCGAGTTCGGTGGAACGTTGACCGCCGACATGGTCACGATGTGGGACGGCCTCCACGGCCTCGGTGGTTTTGATGACATGGAGGCCTTCTGGGCCTGGGCACGCGGCAACAAGAACCGACCGTCGATTTTTCGCCACCTGAACCTCTTGCCCGGTGCTTTGGAGACGCTCCGGGCGCTAGACGCTGAAGGCCACAGGATCGTGATCGTGTCAACGAAGCCCGACTGGGCCGTCCACGAAACAATGCACTGGCTTGCCGACAACGAGATCCCAACGCGTGAAGTGCATCTGACCTTCACCAAGTCGGAAGTTGCATGCGACATTTACCTCGACGACGCTCCGCATGTGCTTCCCGAGTTGGTCGAACATCATCCCGACGCCGTGGTGTGCCGGTTCGTGCGCCCCTGGAATTCGCCAGTAGCGGGCACTGTCGATGTGACGAATTGGATCGAGTTTCACACGCTTGTCACCGAGACGTCATCTCGTCGTTCGGGGGATGCCGTTCACTGACGTAGCATCGCCACATCCTGGGCGACCGTTTCGGGCGGACCGTCGCAGCCAGGGGGAGAACAGATACCCGTCATTCATCGACTTCGGCCGGTGTCCGCCCACACGAAAGAAGTGAAAATGAAACGATCTACAACAAAGCGTTCATTCGTCGCTCTTGCTGCAGCCGCCTCACTCGTGCTTGCAGCATGTGGCAGCGACGAGCAGGCCAGCACCACAACAGAAGCACCCGCTGCCAACGCCGACCGAGAAGGCTGGCCCGAGAAGCTTGTCTTCACGCTCACCCCGAGCCAGGAGACCGGTGGCCTCATCGAAACAGCGCAGCCCCTCGCCGACATGCTCGGTGAGCGTCTCGGCATCGAAGTCGAAGCACTCGTGCCGACCGACTACTCGGGCGTCATCGTCGCC
>CAWUXP010000309.1:0-7779 GCA_963926495.1 Candidatus Ilumatobacter herschelensis | reverse complement strand
CGCCTTCTTCGGTGCAACCTTCTTGGCCGGAGCCTTCTTGGCTACCGCCTTCTTCGGTGCAACCTTCTTGGCCGGAGCCTTCTTGGCTACCGCCTTCTTCTTCGCCGGAGCCTTTTTGGGAGCCATCAGTTCACTTCTTCTTGCCGTTGAGGGCCTGCTTCAGCGTCGAGCTGGCGCTGAACTTCATCGCGGTCGATGCTTTGATCTGCACAGGCTCGCCCGTCTGCGGGTTGCGACCCTCACGGGCGGCGCGCTGCGTTGTACTGAAGTTGCCGAAGCCCGGCCACGTGACCTTGTCGCCCGACTTCGTCGACGAGACGACGTGGTCGAAGAACGCTCCGAGCGTACGCTCGGTGTCGGCCTTCGAAACGCCTGCCGCCTCGGCGACTGCTTCGATCATTTCTGCCTTGGTTGCCATGGTGGTCCTCTTTCGAATGGTTGAGTTGTCTTCTTCGCCCTGGCGTCGAACGCCGGTGCAAGTTCCGCATCATTCCTGCGGAATTACAACTATGTGACTTGGCTTCTTGGATTTCGGCAAGTACTAAACACATTGCAAATGCAACGACCGAATCTGCAGGGCCCATGCACCGTCTGCGTCGCCGACGTTTCGAGTTGAAAAACACCAGGTCAAAGGGTCCACCGACATCCACCACTCAGTCGGCAAGTCGGACTACACAGGTATCGTTGAGAATAAGAAACGATCGCATCCAGACGTTCCAGGCATCCACTGAGGAGTGATGATGACCGACCTGCTTCCTTCCGCTGACGCTGCCGCACTGGCACCTCGACCGCTCGGAACGGAGGTGATGGCCGGCATATCGTCGACGAAAGTCCGGCTCGTGATCGACACATCCGTACTGATCGCCGACCCGACATGCGTCCTCGAGTTCACCGAGGCTGACATCATCATTCCGCTCACCGTGGTCGAAGAACTCGATGGCCTCAAGAGCCGCAGCGACGATGTCGGTCGATCCGCACGCACCGCACTGCGCACACTCGAAGAACTTCGCGTTGCCCATGGCGGGTCCCTGGCCCAACCGGTTCCGACGGGAGCGCCCGGGGCGACTCTGCAAATCGAGATCAACAACATCCGCAAGCACCTGTTAATCGAGCACGGCCTCGATCCCAAGGTCCCCGACAACCGGATCATCGGCGCAGCGATCGGCCAGTCCGACTTCGGCCCGACCACGATGATCAGCAACGACGCAGCGCTACGCATCAAGGCCGCGCACCTCGGCGTCTCGGCCGCCGAGCACACGCTTGGTCGACGCAACAACGACCGGCCTGCAATCGGCTGGTCCACCATTGATGCGGCCCCTGAGGCAATCGATGCCCTGTATACCGCAGGAGGCGTCGCTATCGAGTCCGTGTTACCAGGATTGGAGATCGCGGAGAACGAGTTCGCCGTGCTTCAGGCCGGATCCCAGTCAGCACTGGTCCGGGCGGTCGGCAACGAGATGGTTCTCCTCCCTCGTTCGGCGCCCGAAGCATGGGGGCTCCGGCCACGCAACAAAGAGCAGCGATTCGCGCTTGAGTTGCTCCTCGACCCAGAAATCAAGGTCATTGCCCTCGACGGCAGGGCCGGAACCGGCAAGACGCTGCTCGCAATAGCTGCGGGTCTCGAACAGGTCGTCGAGCAGCGCCGCTACGAGCGCCTCGCCGTGTACCGGCCCCTCGTTCCCGTCGGGCGCGCTGATGTCGGCTTCCTACCCGGCGCCCTCAATGAAAAACTCGATCCCTGGATGGCGGCGATTCACGATGCCGTCGCCGCGCTGACCGATATGGGCAGTAGCCACGATGCTGGCAACCTCGTCGATGAACTCACCGAACGCGGACAACTATCGCTGGAGTCGGTGACCTTCCTCCGGGGCCGTTCGCTCCAGCGCCAGATCGTGCTGATCGACGAGGCACAAAATCTTGAGCCGACCACACTTCGAACAATCCTCACCCGGGTCGGCGAGGGCACCAAGGTGATCTTCACCGGTGATACGAGTCAGATCGATGCGCCGTATCTCGGCGAATCCAACAATGCGCTCAGTGTTTTAGCATCGGCGTTCAGCGGACAGCGCTGTTTTGGGCACATCACCCTGACCGCGTGCGAGCGCAGCGATGTGGCCAGCCTCGCCGCTGAACTGCTCTGACGCCTGCTGGACTCACCGACCCGGCTCCCACCCGACTCACCCAGTCGGGGACGTCCACGCATTGAGACCGCGCACGCGCCGACGCGCCGAGAAGGGGTCTGCGTCGGGCCAACACGTGTCCAACGACGAACTTTCATCCGTTTGTTGAACCACTTCGAATAATTAGTGTTAAACATCTTCACACGAGGAAAGGTTTGGACGTGCTGCAACTCACTGAATTCAAGACGACGACCGTGCACTCAGACGATTGGCGTGATTCGGCAAACTGCCGTGGGAACACCAAACTCTTCTTCCCACCCAAGGCAGAACGCCCACAGGCCCGTGCCCGTCGCGAAGCTCAGGCCAACCGGCTGTGTACAGACTGCGTCGTCCATATCGCCTGCCAGCAGTTCGCACGGGACAACCACGAATACGGTTTCTGGGCCAGCGAGTCCGAAGAAGAACGACATCTGGCCGGCTACACGGTTGCCGCACCGATCGGTGTCCGGACACGCATCGCCCGCGAAGCGAGCTAACCGACACCGCAGCGCAGTCGTTGCGACACACGTTGCCTAAGGTGGCATCTGTGCCGCTCCCACGCTTTGCTGTCGTCGATGTCGAGACCTCAGGTCTCTCCGACCGACGCCACCGCATTCTCCAACTTGGCGCTGTCATCATCGAGGCCGACGGAACAGTCATCGATCAGTGGTCAACTCTCGTCCGATTGCGATGGCCCCTCCAGAGTGTCGGGCCGACACACATTCACGGCCTCACCCGCCCGATGCTTCGAGGCGCTCCACGGCTCTCGACAGCGCTCGACCAGCTGGCGCCCCTACTCGACGGAGCCATTTTCACGGCGCACAACGCCCAGTTCGACGCAGGCTTCATCGTCCGTGCAACACACCGCCGTGCCGGCTTCGAACTCGGCCCCCAGCTCTGCACGCTGCGCATGTCGCGCCAGCTCGACCCCGACCGGCAGATGTCGCACCGCCTCGTTGATGTGGCCGAGCGCTACGGCGTCGACCTCACCGCTCCCCACGACGCTTTAGCCGACGCCACGGCAACCGCCGCCGTCCTTCCTCACCTGCTCGCTGCTCACCACATCGTCGAACCTGAACAACTCGCCCCGTTCTTCGTGGGCTCCAAACGACCTCAGTAGCGGGCGAGCATCCGGGCGGCCAAATCTGCGGCCTGCAGTGCTGCGTCCTTCGGCGAAAGCACCACCACGTCTGGGCCGAGCCGGATGAGCAGTCTCGCCAACCATCGTTCGTTGGCTACCGGGACATCGACTTCGATCCAGCCCTTCGGTCGGTTCAGTTGAGTGACCTCACCGACCGGATACCGGTCGAGGATCCACTGCGCAGCCGGTGCCAACCGAAGCGTGGCGTGCCGCAACTCAGCATCAGCAAAGAAGCCAGGCGGACCGGCCACAGGATCATCGGTGGGAACAACTCGCCCGGTTGGGGTAACACTGTCGATCCGATCGATCCGGAAGGTCCGTCGTTCGTTTGACTTTGCATCGTCAGCGACGACGTACCAGTTCCCCGCATCGACGAACACGTGGCGCGGCACGATGATCCGGTCTGCTCGCTCGTCGCGGGCTGGCGAGTAATACAGCATCGTTAACTCGGCTGCAGCCGCAACTGCGTCGACCACTTCGTCGGTTACCTCCGGCCGCGACATGTCGATCGCTACACCCGCTGTGTCGTCTGAACCGGCGTTCTCAACGCCAACATCGGTCAGGGCTCTGGCCAGCTTGTCGAGCGCCCGACCCAGGGGCCCAGAGCGATCGGCACCTGGCAACTCCATGGCGGCGCGCGCCGACGCGAGAAGAGAAAAGCCCTCTGGTGCCGTCAGACGCAGCGGCCGCGTGAACAGTCGAGGGACACCAACGAAGACCAGTCCGTCATCGATGAAAACGTCGATCATCTCATCGACAAACGGCGGGAGACCGCACATTGCCACTAACTCCAAGTCGTCTTGGACCTGCCCTGCGGTCAGGTCGAAACGCGCCGCGACCTCAACGAGGGGGACCTCGCCCTGTTCCATCAGCCACGGAAGCATGACCAGCAGCCGACTCAGCCGGTCTTCTGCATTGCGGGGCCCCTTCACGACGCAGCCTCGACGACGCCGGTGAGCCAGTCGATGATCTGGTCACGGATCTCGGGCGGCGACACGACGGCTGCGTGATCGAGTAGGCCGATCAACCAGGACCGAAAGGCGTCAAGATTGGATGCAGGAACTTCCACGTTGATCGAGCCGTCGGCATGGCGTTCGAGCACTCGCGCTGAACCAACCTCACGCTCAATGGCATCGGCACGGGTTGCATCAATCCGCACGACAGCGAGGATGCCGTCTGTCGGTGCGTGACCGATCTGCTTCGGATCGGCCGGGAATGCATCCCGCGGGTCAAACGAATCAGGCCGAGTGAAGGTGCCGACAGGCCCCACCTCGATCGCATCGGCACCGCCATCGAATCGGTCGACGCGGAACGTCCGCTGCTCGTCGCGGTCATGATCATGGCCAACGACATACCAGAAGCCGCCGCGCAGCAGAAGTCCCCAGGGGTCGAGCTGCCGGCGGTCGCCTCGATAGACGAACACGAGCGCAGACCTATTGGCGACCGCTGATCTGATCACCGGGAGCTCGGGCCGCTGGGGGAGCACGGCCGACACCGCGGCATCGTTGCCTGCCGAGGCACCACCGAGCTTCCACAGGGCGTCACGTCCGGCTGAGGTGTCCGTGCGGACAGCCGCAACAGCTACTTGAAGTGCGCGGGTCTCGTCGGCATCGAGTTCGAGGTCGGCGAGCTCGTACGCCGCTCGGTCAATGCGATACGTCGCTTGGTCATCGAATCGCTCAGACTCGATCGGCACCCCGATGTCACGCAGCGCTGCCTTGTCACGCTCGAAAGCCGCACGCCGCGGTCGGTCGGCATCGGGATACTGGCCAGCGAGCGCTCCGGTGATCTGAATGAGCGTGAGTGGCCGTTCAGACTCAAGTAACAGGGCCAGCAGGTTGGTGAGTCGCTCGACCCGATCGACTCGGTTCGCTGCCATCGAGGACCGTCAGTCTTCGATGGCCGAACGAATTGCCTCGACGACTTCTGCGGCGCTCGCGCCGGGCGTGAGGATCTTCGCTACGCCAGCCGCAGAGAGTTCGTCGACGTCGTGATCAGGAACAATGCCACCCACAACCACGGGAATATCAACGCCGCGCTCCCGTAGTTTCTGGACGACCATCGGGGCCAGCGTCATATGTGCACCGGACAACATCGACAGGCCGATCGCATCGACGTCTTCATCGACGGCTGCTGAGGCAACAGTGTCAGGCGTCTGGAACAGACCTGTATAGATCACTTCGTAGCCTGCGTCGCGCAAGATACGCGCCACGACCTTGACACCTCGGTCGTGACCATCCAGGCCGACCTTTGCAACGAGAACTCTTTCGCCTGCCATCAGTTCACTTCGTTCCGTAGTCGTAGAAACCGCGACCGGACTTCCGGCCGAGTAGCCCAGCTTCGACCATGCGCGACAGCATCGGCGGCGCTGCGTACAGCGGCTCTTTAAACTCGTCATACATGCTCACGGCGACGGCCAGCGTCGTGTCGAGGCCAATCAGGTCGGCCAGGCTGAGCGGGCCCATTGGATGGTTACACCCCTCGACCATGCCGTGGTCGATGTCGACGGCAGTCGCGAAGCCTGACTCCATCATCCGGATAGCAGAGAGGATGTAGGGAATCAGCAGTGCGTTGACAACGAAACCCGCACGGTCTTTGCTCCGAATGACGATTTTGCCGAGCGTGTCTTCGGCGAAGTGGTTCGCCGCATCGACAGTGACCGAGTCGGTCATCAGGCTCGTGACGAGCTCAACCAGTTTGAGCACCGGCACCGGGTTAAAGAAGTGAATGCCGATAACGCTCTCGGGCCGCTGCGTGGCGATGCCCAGCTTCATGATCGGAATCGAGCTGGTATTGCTCGCAAGGATCGCGTCGTCGGCTTCGACGACTTGGTCGAGCGTCTTGAACACACTGGTCTTCAAGGCTTCGTCCTCGATGACGGCCTCGATGACCATGCGCCGATCGGCCATATCGGCGAGGTCGGTCGTGAAGGTGAGGCGACCGATTGCGGCGTCGCGCTCGGCTTCGGTCATGCGGTCACGTGCGACGGCCTTGTCGAACGAGCTGATCAGGCGGTTACGGCCTCGTTCGGCACCTGCAGCATCGATCTCATGCACGACAGTGTCGAGGCCAGCGCGCGCACAAACTTCGGCGATACCCGCGCCCATTTGGCCACAGCCCACGACACCCACACGTTGAATATTTGGTCGAGACTCAATCATTACTGCCACCGTAGCGACGGCAAGAACCAGGCCACGGCCTGGACCCCGATATCAGCGAGTCCCACCACCCGCGACAATCACGGTTGGCACACCCTCATTCCGCTGCGTCGGGATCAGATCCTCCGAGGTCAGGGCGCGAGACACGACGGTGCCTCTCGGCCCCGAGGCGTTCTCGCGACGCTGAGATCGGAGGATCTGGACCGACTCAGAGTTGGAGGGATTTGGTTTGGAGAAATTCTTCGATCCCGTACGGGCCGTTCTCGCGGCCGTAGCCGGACTGCTTGTAGCCACCGAACGGTGCAGCGATGTTGAAGCTGCCGCCGTTGACGTCGACGGCACCGGTGCGCATCCGGCGGGCAACGGACATGGCCCGATCTTGGTCCGCAGACCAGACGCCGCCGCTCAGGCCATAGAGGCTGTCATTGGCAATGCGCACAGCATCGTCGTCGTCGTCATACCCAATGATCGACAGCACCGGGCCGAAGATCTCTTCCTGTGCAATGGTCATGTCGTTCGTGACGTTTACAAACACCGTCGGCTTGACGAAGTAACCGGTCTCGTGGCCTTCAGGCTTGCCAAGGCCGCCGGCAGCAACCACTGCGCCTTCGTCGATGCCCTTCTGGATGTACTCCTGCACGCGATCCCACTGGGCTTGGCTGATCAGCGGACCGAGGTGCATGCCCTCTTCGGTCGGGTCTCCGACCTGTGTGGCCGCAACGGCGGCCGCGGCGATTTCGACGGCCTCGTCATAGCGGCTGTTTGGGACGAGCATGCGGGTGTGGGCGGTGCAGGTCTGCCCCGAGTTGAGGAAGCAAGCAAACACGCCCTTCGGGATCACCTTGGCGAAGTCGGCGTCGTCAAGGACGATGTTGGCCGACTTGCCGCCGAGCTCCAGTGCAACTCGCTTAATCGAGGCGGCTGCCGAAGCAGCGACCTGCTTGCCGGCGCGGGACGAGCCGGTAAAGCTGACCATGTCGATGCCCGGGTGCTCCGAAATGGCCGCGCCGACTGTCGTACCATTGCCGCTGACGAGGTTGAAGACACCTGCTGGAAGGCCGACTTCGTCCATGATTTCGGCAAGAATGAATGCGTTGAGCGGGGCAATCTCTGAAGGCTTGAGCACGATCGTGCAACCGGCTGCGAGTGCGCCTCCGACCTTGCAGATGATCTGGTGGAGTGGGTAATTCCATGGCGTGATGGCACCGACCACGCCCACTGGCTCTTTGACGACGAGGCTGTTGCCAATCTTCTCTTCGAACTCGAAGCTGTCGAGCAGCGTGGCGAACGTCGCCATGTTGCCCGCTGGAAGCCCGGCCTG